>CAZUZD010000016.1:0-42975 GCA_964624465.1 uncultured Isosphaeraceae bacterium | reverse complement strand
GGACCACATCCTGTCCTGGTCCCGGCCCGGCGACCTCGTGTTCGACCCCATGGCCGGTGCCGGCACGACCTGCAAGATGGCCCTCTTAAACCACCGCCGCTTCGTCGGGTTCGAGGTCAACGAGCAGTACCACGAGATCGCCGTGCGTCGGATGCGGGACGCCCACGCTGAGTATCGCCGCCGGCTGGACACCGACCTCCTCGGGGCCTGAGTAGGGCTCCAAGCCGTTACCGTGAAGCCCTCGGGGATTCCCTCCGAGGGTTGTGGAAGCTCCGTCACCCTCAACCTGGAGAATCAATCATGAAGAACACCCCACCGAAATACCTCGACCGGATCATCCTCGGCGATTGCATCGAGCGGATGCGGCGGATGCCCGACGGCTGCATCGACATGACCCTGACCTCGCCGCCCTACGGCGAGATCCGCCGCTACGGCGACCATCCCTTCGGATTCGAGAAGTTCCAGGCCGTAGCCAGGGAGTTGTTCCGTCTGACGAAGAGAGGAGGAGTGGTCGTCTGGGTCGTGCGGGAGCAGGCCCCCCGAGGCAAGGGGGAGACCGGCGACAGCTCCCGGCAGCGGCTCTACTTCCAGGAGGTCGGCTTCGTGCTCCATCACACGATGGTGATGGACCGGAAGGGCTGCCGCTGGCCCGGCCGGAACCGCTACGGCCAGCCCCTCGAATTCGCCTTCATCCTGTCCAAGGGCAAGCCGAAGTCGGTCCACCTGATTCGGGACCGGGAGAACCGCCACGCCGGCAAGGTGGGCACGTTCACCCGGCGGTCGAAGGAGGGGGGCAACGAGCCGGCGGGCAAGCCCCAGGTCGTCCCGATGCTGGGAGTCCGGGGGGCCGTCTGGTCCTACGCCGTGGGCCGCAACGTCTCCACGAAGGACCACTACGCCCTCCAGACGCACCCGGCGCTCATGCCCGAGAAGATGGCGTTAGAGCACATCGTCTCCTGGTCCCGGCCCGGCGACCTCATCTTCGACCCGTTCTGCGGTGCGGCGACAACGTGCAAAATGGCCCTGCTGAGCCACCGCCGTTTCCTCGGTTTCGAGGTCCACGAGCCATATCATGAGCTGGCCCTGCGACGGATGCGTGACGCCCAGGCCGAGTACCGACGCCGCCTGGATGCCTGGTTGGTCGGGGCGTGATAATGGGGCGGGCCGGGGGAACCTACCCGGCCCGCCTTTGTGTTTTATGCGTCGTTATCAATGGGGGCTGGTCGCTGACATGTTGATAATCACTGGAAAGTCGGAAAGCCGGAGCATGCCGGACGTTGATAACCAAGGCGAGCCGAAGGTATGACGACTACGAACGGGCTGATGAGATATACCGACAACCTCGGCTCCTCTACGAAATCAGGAACTCCGCAAGCCGAAGGTGCTCAGGGCTCCGGGGCGGCAGGTCAAACCGTGGCGCAAGCGTCTTGAAGGGATCGTCCAGGATCATCTCGGTGTTCGTGCCAGCGTCCATCCGCCCCGCATCCCCTTCTTGGCGAGCAGACCCAGTTGGGTGAGATGGATGAGGTGATTGCGTACCTGCCGTTCTTTGAGATCACCCAGCTCCTCAGCTAGCTCCGAGGCGGTAACGGCAATTTCTCCTACAAGATCATATTTAGCGTTTTTTGCCGTTAGCTCCAGGAAGGCCGAGAAGGTCCGGGCCTCGGGGTCTTTGATCTCCGGGACGGGGGCCGTCGAGAGGGGCAGGCCCAGGTTCTCGTTGCTGACGACCACGACGGGGACGCCCTTTTCGGTGACGCCCCTCCCCCGGCCGATCGCCTGAAGCAGGGTCGCCCTGACCAACAAGTTGTTGATCGACCGCCACGACGGTTCGGCGTAGCCGTGTCCCTCGACCCGGATCAGCTCCCCCTCCGCCGTCTTGCCCTCCCAGTTGCGCCCTCCCCAGCCTCCCTCCTCGGCGGCCACTTCGATCCGCCCCGTCCGCACCAGCCAGTCCCGCACCGCCGCAGGGGGGACACGGGGCGTGCCGAGGATCAGGATTAGGTCGCAGCTCATCCAGGAGTTGCTGGCCCGGTCCTTCCCCGAGCGGAAGTACTCCCTGCGGGCGATGCGGCCCGACCAGGCCGGCTCCAGCTGCTCCAGCGCCGCCATGTGCTGTCGGTGCGTGATCACGCCAACCTTCGTCGCCTGGGGGTGTCGGGCGATGAGGCCCCGGACCAAGCCCCGGACGACATTGCCTTCCGTCTTCTGAGTCACGTCCTTCGACGGATAATGGACGGGCGGAACCCGGTACTCCGGCCTCCCGGAAGGGGTGCGGTCATCGACGGGCCGCCCCAGCATCTCCTCCAGGAGCGCCCGGTCCCCGGTGGCGTCCTCGAACCAGACGACGGCCTCCTCGGGCAGATCGACCCTCCACACGCCGACGAGCGCCTTGTGGTACTCCCGCTCGCCGCCGGTCTGCCCGTCCTTCGCCTTCGTGAAAGTGTCCTCGATGACGACGCAGAGGTGGGCCAGCTCCCCGCAGGCATGGGCCAGGGCCAGGTTCAGGGCGTCCTTGTCCGGGTCGATGCCCAGGTGGCTCATGGCCCGGTAGAGCAGGTAGTCGCACCGATCGGGTCGCCGCAGCGGCGTCTTGCTCGGGAGAGCTTTCGCCCTCGGCAGATCTTCCGGTCTCCACCCGCTCCCTGCGGCCAGGAAATCCTCGACGAGCGCCCGATCCTCAAGCTCCACGACGAGTTCCTGGGTGGAGCGGGCCAGGTGGCGGGCGAACTCCAACTTTTGCACGTCGCCGAGTTGCTCGGAGACCTCCACGGCGGCCTTTGCGAGGCGGACGACCTGACGCAGGTGCTCCACGTGGGACGCCTTCGAGCCGACGGGCCTATCCGCCACCTTGACCATGGGCCGCAGCAGGGCCAGCGGGTCTTCGTGGATGAAGACGACGGGCCTGCCCTCGGCGACGGCGAACCGGCTGCTGGAGGCCCGAGCGTGCGTGGCGACGGCGTGGGGGGCTTTGCGGGCCTGCTCACGTCGCCGTTGGTACTCGCAGGAACGCTGGAAGGGGCACTCGGGGCAGACGGCCTCGCCGACGTTCAGGCCGGCATTCAGCGCCGTGCGGGCCTCGGCACTCGCACCGTCCGTCCCGAACTTCCGGCACGTCGAGGCGTCGATGGGCGGGTAGGCGGCGGTATCCAGACCGGACCCGACGAGGGCTTGGGCCAGCTCCTCGCAGGCGTCGTGGGTGGGCAGGATCGTCAGGCTCCGGCCTGCCTTGAGCATCGCAGACCGGTCCGCCGTGCTCTTGCCCACGCCGGTCATCGAGCCGTCGAAGAGGACGGAGCCGGGCCGCCCGAGGCTCTCCAGGCGGCCCTCGGCCAGGGTCTCCCGTAGCTGGCCGAGGGGAACGATTTCTCCCACCGGCTCCATGAAAGGCTCGTGGACGATGGTGAGCAGCGTCCCCCGAGGCGTCTCCTTGGCCTGGACGTGTCGGTAGGCGTTCCCGACGACCTTCTCAACTTCGTTGTCGTCCAGCGGCTCGGCACTGCGGGCGTTGAAGGCCCCTACGGCGGCCAGTAGGTCGTCTTCCTCGGGGTCGAACTTCTCCACCAGCCGGGCCGCCTGGGCGAAAAGGCGGGCGTTTCGCTCGCCGTCGGTGGGCGGCTCGACCTGCTCCAGGTAGGCCGACATCCGGGCCTGGAGGTTCGTCGGGGGTTCTTCATCGAATGAAGGAAACATCTTTGCGGCCGGGGACGCCGACCTCGCCGGGACGGGTCGCTCCGAGGGAAGATCGATGGGCGGGAGGGCCGCACGGATCTCGCCCAGGTCGTACCGTCGGGCGGGATCGACCTGGGAGATGGTCGCCGGGGCGGGCACGCCGTTGACGTTCACGAACCCCGGCAGGCGCATGACCCTGGCCGGGTCGTGGATGCCGGGGTCGGAGCCCAGGATGGCGATCAGCGACTTCTGGATCGCCGTCCACAGCTCCAGGTCGAGGATCGGCTCAAGCAGTCTCCAGTAAAGATGGACCCCGTGACCGGAGTTCACGACCATCGTGGGGCGGGGTAACCCGGCGTCCTCCCTGGCACGCTCTGCGACATCGACGCTGGTTTTCTCCAGGTCTGCGAAGAAGGAGCGGGCGAGCCGGACATCGGCCCTGGATGACCCGCCGAACCGAGTCCTCGGGTTGGCGGAGCAGTAGATGTTGAAGGGAGTCCCCGAGACCTCCCTGAACCGCATCCCGAAGTCGGGGAGGGGATGTTTCCATCGGGACAGCACCCCCGTCGGGGCGTTCATGGAGGCCATGTCCGGCAGGGCGAAATGCAGGTCACCCGCAGTGACCCAGGGGTAGAACCCGTACCGGAGACGGGTGTCATGCCAGCGGAACAGGTAGGGAGACAACTCCCCGGCGAGGCCCTTGGGCGGGATGCCCCGGAGTTCCAGGATGTCCCCCGGCTCGAACAACGTCTCGGCCCAGAGGAGCGGGTCGGTCGGCACGGACTCGGAGGGCGGCAGGTAGAGCCGGCCGTCGTTGCGTTCCTCGTCGGCCGGGCCGAGGATGTCCTCCATGGAGAGGAACGCCGGCTCTCCATCTTCGAGATGCCGGCGGAGGATCGCTCGTTGGCCCGGCAGGATCGGCGGCGGGCCGACTATATTATCCTGGATCATGTACTATTTTTTCCTGATCTGTATCTCTGCACCGCCCGGCCGGCGTCACCCGGCCGGGCGGTTCTCGTTGGGGAGTACAAAAGTGGTGGGGCAAGGACCGTCGCTCAGCCGCACGCCGATTCCAACAAACCCGCTATGACGAGCCCCTTGGCCCTGCTCGGGACACGGCAGAAGACATCGCCGTCCCCATCCCTCACCTCGTGGTCGGTAGGGCCGATCGACTCCACCGAGAACGGCACTTTCAGCCCCAAACCCTTCACGTCCACGACCTGCTGGAGTTCGGTCGCATCACCGACATGACGGTTCTTCCAATCCGGCCTGACGTGGAAGTGGAGGGCCATCCGCTCCACGTCCTCCTCGGTGAAGATCCGCTTGTTGCCGACCCGGACGGGCGGCTCGGGGAGATGTCCGCTCGTGATGGCGTAGGTGATGACGTGTGGTTTGAGGCCCAAAATCTTCACCACGTCGCTGAGGGTGTAGTACTGCTGCATTGTGAGTCCTCCTGACTGATATGTAGTAGAAGTCGTCTCATCTTTGTGATCGAAATCGTCGTGGCCAGGAGGATACAGCCGAGATCGGTGCTGATCAAATCGGCCGCTCGCCGTCGGCGAAAAAGAAGGCGTCGAGGCCCGAATAGCCGCTCCTTGAACGCAGATTGATCTTCGTGTATGTTGCTCTCATCGCACTGAGCACGGAAGCCGGTGCGGCCCTGCTAGTGAGATTCGCAGGGTTCGGGCCTCGGCGACGAGCCCGCAATAGCGATGGCGATCCGCTCTCAACAGGGCGATCGATCTTCGTCAACTCATTTTCCCAGTCGCAGCGGACGGCGATGCCGCCCCCGGCGGTCATTTCGCCGCTTCGCTGGCAGGAGAGCAGCCATGCCTGGTTCGCAAGTCCCGGAGGGGACGGTCGTGCATCGTGCCTGGGTGGTCCGGGGCGAGGTGGTGGGCGTTGCCCAGCGTTGGGGGGCCGTCGTCATGACCGTCCCCGGCGAGGAACGGGGTAGGTGCCACACCTGCTGGGATGATCCCGGTCACGGCATCCGATCGTCACGCACTCGGGGAGATGCCCTCAAGCTGGTCGAGAAGGCCCAGGCCAAGGCGTTGAAGTTCTCCGCAGCAATGGGTGACCTGCCGATACGCCGGTTCTGCGGAGGCAACATCCAGACGTTCCAGGACTGGTTCCGAGGGAGAGAGAGTGGCATTCCCACGAGCCCGGAGGACGAGTGCCCGGAGGAACTGCGGAAGTCCCTCGGGTGAAAACGGGACCTCCGCATCAGTCCGTCGAGACGATGGCGATCTCGTCCCGCACGACGATTCGTGCCGGTTTGGTTTTCCAACAGAAAGCGAGAAGAATACATGCCGCTTATCAAGTGTGGCGATCACCAGTACGCCCCCGGAGTGATCCTTTGCAGGCACCTCTTGGCCGACCGATCTAAGACATGGTGTCCTGTAGCTAGCTGCGATCCAGAGGTGGATCACGACTGGCTGTGTCCGACGTGCTGCCAGCAGTACCCCTTTGTAGATGTGGAGGATCTGCTCAGCGTGTGCATGCACTGCGCACGGATTCTCAAGAAACAAGCCGCAAAAAAGAGGAGAAAGAAAAAGAGGAAACCATGAAGGCTTTACGGGCAACTGACAGGAAGACCACTACGACGTGGAACAACTCCTGATCGTCGATGGGGAGCACTCGTGCGAGTGCTGCGGACAGCAGGGCTCCGACACGAACTGAAGGTTGCCGGGCCACGGGTCGCCCGTGGCCCGACTCGTCCCAAGGCGGTTCCATCAAGGCCGCCTCTTCCACACTTCACGGAGAGCCGGGTGGAGGACTCCTTGTCACTTCGACTTTCCGGTTTTCCGACATCAAATGGAGCGAATCATGAAGGACACGGACCGGCAGCACCTCGACAGCTACAGGCAGAAGCAGCAGATGGTCGTCGATCGGACCACCGGGATCGTCAACCGCAGGCACACGGGCCTGTATGTGTGGGGCGAGACCGGCGTGGGCAAGAGCTGGAACATCGAGGCGACCCTGGCCCTGGCGAAAGACCGGGCATTCCGCAAGCTGGAGGGGAAGTGCTCACCGGTCGGCCTCTTCGAGATGGCGAGGGACAACCCGGATGCGGTGCTCTTCATCGACGACGACCCGACCCTGGTGAAGGAACTCGCCGCCCAGCAGATCCTCCTGCACCTCTGCGGGGACGGGCGGCTCGACCCGGCGACCGGGAGGAACGTCAGGACCATCACGAACGTCAAGTCGAGGACCAGTGAGCGGTGCCAGTTCACCGGCAGCGTCATCATCACGAACAACGTCCGGCTGGCGAATATGCCGGTCCTCCGGGCCTTGCAGGGGCGGATACGCACGTACCACTTCCGGCCCACCCCGAGCGAGCTGGCGGCGATGCTTCGCCACCTGGCCGAGGCCGAGGAATCCCCCGATGTGGACCTGGAGGAGCGTCGGGAGATCTGCGAGTTCGTCATCGCCGAGTGCGAGCACTCCCACCAGCAGCTCGACCTGCGGCTGCTGAAGCACGCCGTCAGCGACTACACCCAGTGGAAGCGGGGCGAGGTGAAGGTCCACTGGCGGCAACTCGTCGTGTCGAGCATGCAGGACCATTACACCCCGGCCCAGGCGTCCACCCGAGAGGATCGCAAGCACCTGGAGCAGGAGCGGATCTCGGACCTCATCGACGCCGCCTCCGAGGCCGGGGGGACCAAGGAGTCGGTGGCCGAGGGCTGGATGGAGGCCAGTGGCAAGAGGAAGACGGCGTTCTACGACCGCCTGAAGGAATTGCCCGAGGAGTGGCAGGGGCGATATCAGGCCCTCCCGGACAAGCGGTCCGCCGCCGATGTGCCGCCCCTCGACCCGGAGGTCGTCGAACTCCACGAACTGATCGAGGACACCGAGGATTTCAAGCGGCCATCCCAGGCGGGCGTGGTCAAGGTCTGGACGGCCGTCACCCGGAGGCCCGAGGGCGACTTCCCCTCGGCCCTGGGCCGCCTGTCGCCCGATTGGCGGGCTCGGTTCGACGCCCTGCCCGAGAGGCCGTCCGCCGTGGCGTGAATGCCCCAGCAGCCGCCCACGGCGAGATGGACCGGCCGTGGGCATTCTGGTAAAACGTACACCATCGAGGAGAGATGAGTTTCATGAGCCTGAAGACGAAGATCCAGTGGTGCGACTCGACCGTCAACCCGACCATGGGCTGCGACGGCTGCGAGATCTGGGGGGCGTTGCGGAAGACCTGCTACGCAGGGGCGCTCCACGTCCGCTTCGGCGGTGTGACGCCCGGCTATGCGCCCCGGTTCGAGGAGGTCACCCTCTTCCCCGGCCGGGTCGCCGAGGCGTGCAGCTGGTCGGACCTGGCGGGGAAGCGGCGGGCCGACAAGACCTGGCTCGACGGGATGCCCCGCCTGATCTTCGTCAGCGACATGAGCGACTCGCTGTCGGCGGCGGTGCCGTTCGAGTTCCTCCGGGACGAGATGGTCCTGAACGTGGCCGGAGATCGTGGGCTCCGACACCGCTGGCTCTGGCTGACCAAGCGGCCCGACCGGATGGCGAAGTTCTCCCGCTGGCTGGAGGAGGGAGGCATCGCCTGGCCCGAGAACCTCTGGGCAGGGACCAGCGTCACGTCGCAGACGACCACGAGCCGCATCAAGCACCTCGTCCGGGTCGGCGACGAGCGGACAGTCCGGTTCCTCTCCGTCGAGCCCCAAATCGAGGCCATCGACTTGGGGAAGTGGCTCCCGAGGATCGATTGGGTGATCCAGGGGGGCGAGTCGGGCCGTAGCGCCAGGGCCTTCGACATCGCCTGGGCCGAGTCGCTTCTCGACCGGTGTGGCGATCACGAAGTGCCGTACTTCCTGAAGCAGCTCGGCTCCCACGTCGTCGAGGACGGGCGGCGGCTGGCATTCGCCGACGGACATGCCGGCGACTGGGCCGAGTGGCCCGAACGATTGAGAGTTCGCCAGTTCCCCGCCGCCTCGGTGGCGGTCAGGGCCTCGACGGGTTGAACGGCTCACGGGCCAGGAGCACGTCGTCGTTGATGCGGGCCTTGCCGGTGTCGCTGTAGAGCGTGCCCGCCTTGAGCAGGTCGCCGATGGCCGTGTTGTAGTCCTTGACCTCGTGCCGGCCGAAGTGGGCGAGGAGGCCCTTGAGTCGGAGGGCCTTCCGGGAGAGTGGACCAGCTTCGAGGACCATGGCGAGCAGGCCCTTCCGCAACTCGGAGAGGTCGGGCACCTCCTCCTCGGGGGTGAGGTCGAAGAGCATCCCCTTCGAGAACTCGGCCCCGAGGAACTCACGCCGGGCCTTGCACATGGCGTCGTTGATCAGCTCCAGGCCGTCCTCGTGGCGGGTCGCATAGATCAGGTGGTACTTCGGCACCCGGTGGTGGTACTTCGCCTTGATCTCGCAGCAGGCGACGTACCGGAAGGACGGCAGCATCCGCCCCATGTACTCCGAGGTGAGGCGGTCGAGCTTCCTGGGGAAGTCGAGGTCCGGGTCGAGGGCGATCGCCCGCCAGTAGTCGCCCCCGGCGATGGCGTCGAGCGTGGCCAGTTCCACGGGGCCGCACGAGTCGTCCTCCAGCTGGTCGAGCGGCTCGTCGGCGTTCACGGCTGGGATGTCCTGGTGCCGCTGCAAGGCCGCCAGCGCCCACCGCATGAAGGTGGCCGAGTTGAAATTCAGCAGCACCTCGACGCTCGAACTGGACGTGCGGATCTGGTCGTAGACCGCCTTCATCCGGTCGAAGACCAGGCCCCGGACGCTGTAGGGATCGACGTACAGGAAGACGGTGTTGTGGCGGGCCAGGCGGGCGATCTCGGGGAGGTGCTCGTCGAAGGTGCCGGTCCGGGCCTCAGCGTCCTCGCCGCACCTCCCGAGCACCCCGGCGAGGTGGCGGTGGTTGTCGGGGTCGGCCTCGATGAACAGGCCCCGGATCGGGACACCCCTGGCCCGCCACTTGTCGATGGCCGAGGCGATGATGACCGGCGAGCCGGGCTGACCGTCGCCGAACTCCCCCCGCCCGGCGAAGCAATCGACCACCAGGATTGGCCGCTTCAGGGTGTTGACCTTGGGGATGTAGGGTTCGAGGTAGTAGGCGAGGATGAAGTCCTTGTACCTGGACCAGTACCGCTTCTTGCCGAAGAAGTCGCCCATGACGAAGCCCTCAGTCGTTGCCCAGCCCCGCAAGTCGCCAGGTGAGCTTCACGTTGTCACCGACAGTCTCGGCCGTGAACCAGATGCTCTCGGACTTGGCGAAGATCAGCTCGTCATGGAGCCCGTGGCTCACGTCCAACGAGATCCACTTTCTCGGCGGGAGCGTGACCTCTTCGTCGCCGAAGGCGTACTCGTCCGAATGGACGAGGAGGTCGCCCTTGCGGAACTCGATCCTCAGCCGGTGCAGTTGCTCCTCCGACTCCAGGTCGTTGCGGAGGCGGATCTTGCACGAGAAGCGGATGTCACCGCCCGCCCACGGGCTGACGAAGACGAGTACATCGCCGGGGCGGTTCCCCTCATGACGCCAGACCTTCCAGTCATTCACGGCGAATCGGATCGAGTGTCCCCCCGCAGGTTCCACTCCCGATAGGCCGGTCCGAGAACCGATCCGTCGTGTCACGTCCTCCTCAGCCTGATGTTTCCAGCTGCGGAGTAGGCCGGTCGAAAACCTGGGGTGATCGCTGTCCACCAGCTTGGCGCACGTCTGGCAGAGCCAGATGCCGTTGGCGATCGATCGGCGTTGCTCCGGCGTCAGCCCGGCATCGTAGCGGGGGCCGCCCGCCGAGGCAGCGGTGATGTGGGCCGCCACACCGACGACTACGGACTTCGACGGCTCGGTGTGTGGGCCGCTTGTCGGCCGGTGGCAGTCCGGGTTGGAGCAGCGCTGGCCGACCCGCTTGGCGAGGGTGTCGATCGTGCGTTTCGGGAAGTCGTCTCGCATCGAGTCACCAGATTTATCGGTGTTCTAATGCGGCTCGTCATGCGGAGTCGCAACGCCGGGCCTATCCTGACTGCCGCTTCTGCTCAATGTACTCCTCGATGGCCTGCACCAGCTTGTCGATCACGGCCTGAAGCTGGTGGAAGTCGATCCAGAGTTCACCGTCCGCAGGCGGGTCGGCATAACGGAACAGCGCCGCCATCTTGTCGATCCGGTGGAAGTCCCACAGCCGGTCCCGGACCCACCCAGCGATCTTCTTGCCGCTCTCGGCTTCGAGCAATTGGATGAGCCGGCTCAGGTCGTGGTGTTCGGGCGGGTCGTCCAGCGCCGCCTTGAGGAAGACCTCGACGGTGTGCCGGTAGAGGAAGAGGACTGGATAGTCCAGTTCGTGCGGCTCATACTTCGATAGGGCTTGCTCCAGAAGCTCGTCCGCCGCCAGCTTGTAGGCCCTCGCCACCTGGGGCAAATCACGGCAGGCCATCCCCCCGATAAGTGACCCGTGCCGCCACGTATCATCCATCTCCTCCGGCGGCTCCTGGAAGAGCGGGCTGTTCAGGCGTGCGAGTTCGAGCAGCGGCTCGTCGTACTGACGCCCACTCTTGAGGGCGTAGTGAACGTCGTCCTCGTCGTTGCCCAACTCCAGATGCTCGCCGACGACCGCCAGCACTCGCAAGTCGGCTTCGGTGAACTGGCGCTCCCGGCCCTTGGCCGGTCGTGCGGTCAGGCTCAGGTACTCGGCGAACTGCTCCGCCCATCGCTTCACCTTGACCGGCTCTACGCCCAGGAGCCGAGCCACCACCGAAACCGTTGCCATTGGGTGCGGTCCCCTTGTCGCAAGAAGTCCTTCCATCTGGGACACAACGGGAGCACGGGAAGGTTGGATAAATGCTGCTGGCTCAGTGCTGATCGGCCTCATTCGCCCGGCCCCAAACGCCCCGGATCGCCGGCAGGTTGGCCTCCGTCAAGACGGCGTTGAGTTGGTCGATCACCGACTGCTTCTTCGCCTCGAAGTCGTGGTACATCGAGTGCTGCCGGAACCCGCAGGTGCATCTCTCCTCGTCGATCTCACCGGACCTGACGTGCGACGTGTAGAGGCTACGCAACTCCCTCAACTCGTGGTAGAGGGCTTCGAGTGACATCCGCCACGAAGGGTTGTCGATGTCGGCCCGCCGCTTGGTAAGCGTCCGACCTTGGACAGTCCCCGTGTTCAGGAGGCTGATCAGGTCGCAAAGCGACACGGCGAACTTCTTGTAGCTCCCGCACCTGTTCAGCGCATCCTGTAGCGCCGCCCGGGCGAACTGGGCGCTGTACTCCTTCAGGGCGTCAACGTCGGAGGGGCCTGTTCCACCCGAAGCGGACTCGATCTCCCGCAGGGCCTCCTGCTCGGCGTCCCGCCTCCACCGCAGGAGCAGATCTTCCGTGTACCTCGCCTCGTCGTTGTCCACGAGCTTGGCGCAGGACTGGCAGAGCCAGACGCCGTTCACGATGCCCTTGCGGTCATCCGAACTCATGGAAGGGTCGTATCTAGGGCCGCCGGGGGATGCGGCCCTAATGTGGGCCGCAATGCCGACCAGGACGGACCTCGACGGCTCGCTGTGGGGGCCGCTTGTGGCCTTCCGGCACGAGGGGTTCGAGCAGCGCTGCCCGACCCTCTTGGCAAGGACTTCGATCGTCGCTCGGGGGAAATCGTCACGCATCGCTACTCCAAAGTTCACCCGCTCAATCTTCGATCGAGATCAAACGACTCTTCCTCAAACGCCGCCTTCAGGGGGCAATCCTCCCCGATAGGATCTCCCCGGCGATATCGCTGCAACAACTCCTGGGATCGCCGGGCGAGCATCCGCCGGACCTCCCGCCGCTTCCCCTTGACCCTCGGGACCGCCATGCCGTCGTAGCCGGTGGTCTGATGCCGCATCCAGGCGATCACGGCGGCCTCGGCCCTCTGCTCGATCGGGATTCGTTCCGTCCTGGCGACCGTGCCGCTGCCGACCGGCGTGGCGTGCTCGGTGACGGCACGGGCCAGCCGATCGGCGAGGTCGGCGTGGTCGGGATGGAAGGCCAGAAACGCCACCACCGCCCCGTGGAAGTCCTCGACGTACCCGGCCTGGGCCTCCTCACGTCGTCGGGTGGCGGCCTCCTGCCGCTTGGCGTAAGCGTCGGTGGACCGCTCGGCTTCGAGTTCCGCACAGAGCCTCTGTATCGTCGCTGCCGGTGCCCACACGCCCCTGGAAAACGTCCTCCGGCCCACCTTCTCCTGGACCACCCAGTGCTCCCCGGCGGCCTTGACTCGGCGGGTGAGCCCGGCGTCTCCCGGCGGGAGGAGCGCCCAGCCCTCCGGTGCGGTCAGGACCGTGCCGTCGGCGGCCCGGACGGTGTTCGGGGTCGGTCCGGGGGCGTAGGTGGGGGTCATCGGGGTCAGTATCCCTACACAACTACGAATCCTTCGACCAATCTACGCCGGAGGAAAAGTCGTTCGATGCACTCTTTCTGCAACATGCTCAAGCAATTGATCTGGGCGGAGAACGGGAAGTGATGCAATTGTCTTGGTCCCGTTTACCACTTCTGCGAGGATCGCCTTTGAGCCGAGATCGTGTTTCGCCACAATGCGAGTCTGTGCGTTCTGAAGCAAAGGTCGCCAATCGGGAATATGGATCACAGGCCGAAGGTCGATAGCTGCCGTCCGTCTATAATCTTCATAATCAGGAATCGTCACGCCGCCATGCTCGCATCCCATTCTCCGATATTCGTGGATGCAGTAGCATGCACTGATTACGACGAACGGTTCATAGCAGCGATTGTGCTGCTTTTCCTCGAAGGTTGAGAGCAGTAGTTCCAGATGCCGGTGATTGTGCTTCTCGGAGCGACTAGACCATTCCCAGCCTTCGTCGCACCACTTGACTCCCTTCGTTCTGAAGTGGAGCAGCTTGTGCATAAGCCGCACACGGCATGGCCGCTGATAGTGACCGAATGACAGATCAAACCCACATTTATGCTCAATGCTTGAGTGAGGCGAATAGATGATCTGTTGAAACTTCACCGCTTTGTCCTTTTCTCGCACTCGAAGAAAGGCTGCTGTCGCCGTGGCTGCAACAAAAATATGCTCGATGCCAGGAGCAACGGGACAGGTTCCACCAGTCTGACACGGAGTTAATCCTTCGTCGTCATCGGGCAACGGCTGCAATAAGGCCGCCAATGCTTTTGAAACGGGGCTGGTGTTGCTTGTCGGATGGTGCATAACCGCATTCCTCGCTTTGCTCTACCGTTGCCTCTTGATCTCGGCGACCTTCGCCACCAAGTAGCCCACCTCGTCGCCGTCGAGTCCGGCGACGGGGGCAACGCCGTGGATGTTCTTGATGAGGTCTTCCGACGTGCCCAGGAAGGCCCGGAACGAAGCCTCGCCGTCGCAGCGGCCGAGCATATGGCCGTCGGGAGTGATCTGCATCTCGACCAGCCGGGGCGTGGTCCAGTCTTCCCCGAGGAGGCAACCGAGGATCGCCCGGAAGTGATCGCTGACCTCGACGGCCCGCAGCTTCTCGGCGCAACCCCGGCGAAGATCTCCGGGTTCACGTATGGGTCTTTCGGCGGTCGTCATGTCATCCCCAGTGCCTTCATCGCCGCCGTCATGGGGTCCGAGAAGAACACCGGATCGACCCGCTCCACGATCTCCCCGGAGACTTCGAGGAAGTTCCGCTTGTTCTCCAGCGGGACCAAGGCACGCCGTGCCCCGTTGTCCATGCCAACCTGAAGCGGCTCGGCCAGCGACCGCACCGACTTGATGTTCCCCTGGATCGAGAGGTCGCCCAACACGAGCAGCCCGGCCACGACGGAGTGCTTCTTGATCGCCGAGTAGACCGCCACGACCAGGGCGATCCCCGCCTCGCACGGCACGTGGTTGCTCAGAAGGTCGATCGCCTCGACGTGGAAATCGGTCGTGTCGAGCGGTTGGGCGATACCCATCTTGACCTTCTGCCCCTGGAGGTAGGCGAAGGCCCGCACGATCGACTCCTTCATCGGCCCGTCGATCCCGCCGGTGATCTTCATCTTGCCGGTCCCCGGCGAGCAGCCGACCTCCAGGCGGTAGAGTCCCACCTTCCCCTGGTCGTCCACCGATGCGGCGTACACCGAGCCGGGGGCAAGCGGGTCCGTGGAGATCATGTCCCGGCCGCCCTGCTCTGGGACGCCGACGAACCGCTCCTCACGGCCCTCGTTCTCGATGTACGAGAACGAGGTCTGGTGGTACTCGAACGACCCCATCTTCTTGAGCTGCTCCTTGACCCGCCGCCGCCCTTCCAGGGCGACCTCGACCAGCTCCGCCAACTCGTCTCGGGTGACCTCGCCGTCCGGGTAGATCAGCTTCACCAGGCCCGAGACCGTCTTGCGGACGGCCTTCACGTCCCGTGCGTTCAGGTGCGAGCCCAGCGAAAAGTGGCGGTCGATGGCCTCGGTGAAGTTGTGCTTGCGGAGTTCCCGCAGGGCCTCGGCCAGGTAATCGACCACGAACCCGTAGTGGTCGGTGAAGAACTCCACCCGCATCTTGGGGACTTCCCAGCCGGGGAGGTAGTAGTGGAGCCGGTCGATGAACGCCATGTCCTCCCGGATCACCTCGGGCATCGGGGCGAACAGGTGCGACGACCGGACCATGACCTCGACGGGCTGGTTCGTGTTGCCGAACATGGCGAGCGAGGCCGACCCCGAGAGGGCGTCCTTGCCCCGTGCGAACGTCCCCGACTCGCAGTAGGTCTTGAGCGTGGTGATGACCTCCTTGGGCATCTTCTGGAGGTCGGCCACCTCGTCGAAGGCGACCGCATCCCAGATCCCGACCAGGCCCATCTTGCCGCTGGCCATGTTGTAGAACAGGTTGGCGACGGTCGTCGGCCCGGTCATCAGGATGGCGTAGGGCGACAGCTCCTGGTAGGCGTAGCTCTTGCCCGTCCCCCGAGGCCCCAGCTCGACGAGGTTGTAGTTCGCCTCGCAGAGTGGGAGCAATCGCACCAGGAAGAGGAGCTTGAGCCGACGGTCGAAGTGCGACGGCTCCATGCCGATGCTGCGGATCAGCAGGTCCACCCATTCCTCGGTCGTGAACTGGCGGCGTCCCTCCCGGTACTCGTCGAGGTCGAACGTGGCGAGCTGGATCGGCTTGAGGCCCTCGATCCAGAACGGGCTCCGCTTGCCCTTGGCCTCCTCGTCGTACTGGTGCTTCAACTCGACCTGCGCCCAGATCCCGCCCATGAGCAGGCGGTCGAAGTCCCGCAGGTAGTGCTCGGGGATGTGGATGTTCTTGTGGCCGAAGTTGACCAGCTCGGCCCAGTGCTTGTCGTCGTCGGAGAGGTAGCGGACCTTGATCTTGTCGATCAGGGTGAGCTTGCCCTTGTCCTTGAGGAGCGACTGGGCCTTGTTCGCCTCGTCGGGCCGGACGAAGTTCGAGGAGAGGGTCGAGTTGACGACCCGCATCCCGGCGTCGATGGCCGCCGGGTCGTCGGTGGCGCAGTACTTCCCGAGCAGGTACTCCAGGACGAAGACCGGGACGTTGGCCCCGACCTTCACCTTGCGGACCAGATCCTTGCGGACCACCTTGCCCGCAAACACCGTCGTCGCCTTCTGGTCCAACTGGGGCATGGCGGCACCGTTCAGAGGATGGTAGTCACTTCGATCTTATCCAGGTTCGCCAATTCTGTCCCGCTGGCCGCATCGATCAGGCTGACGGCCACGGTCTTCTGCCCGATCTCTTCAACCTCGACCATGAGCGTCACGGTGTCGGGCTCGATCTGCTTGGGGTCGGCCGAGGACACCCGAAGTTGCACGTCTCCGGTTGCCTCCTCGAACCCGTAGGAGGCACTCACGGGCTTGGAGACGCACTTCCCCTTGGCCCGGACCTCGACCCGCACCTTGGGCGGCTCCAGCCCGAACAGCCCGGTGCTCGTCCCGCTGACCTGTACCGAGAAGAACCGGGTCGAGAGCTTCTTCGAGCCCGTGGCCAGCGTCCACTTGATCCCGGTCGGCGGGCCGGAGGTGACCTGGGCGGTCGGCGTCATGACCACGACCGGGATGATCACCTCCTGCGGCGAGAGCCCGCCGTGGAAGTAGGCCCTTGCCCCGCCCTTGGACTTGAAGCAGGCGAACGTGTACGGCGTGGCGAGGTCCAGGTCGCTCTGGACACCGAGCGAGTTGAGCGGGGTCCGCAGGTAGGACGGCTCCGACGTGCCGCCAACGCCCACCCAGACCCGGCGATGGAGGTCGGCGGTCTCACCGCCGGGGGCCTCGATCTTCATGTCGTCGCCGACCTCCTCGCCGAAGAGGTGGCCGTGATCGGCGGCGAGGACGATCGACTTCACGCCAAGGTCGGCCAGCACCCGGAACCCCCGCCGAAGGTCGTTGAGCACCCCGTCCATCTGGCGGCGGGCCTGGGTGATGTTGTCGGCCTCGCAGAGTTCGTCGATCTCCTGCGATGTGATCAGGGCCAGTTCCGCCGCCCCGATGGCGTCCTTCAGCTTCTTCGACGGCTTGGGCAGCAGGTCGTCGAGCTTGGCCTCGGCCACGGGGACGCCGGCGTGGGCCTTGAGGAAGGCGATCCGGTCCTTGCGGTCCTTGATCACGGTCCCGGCAAGCTCCAGGGCGAGCTTGCCGTTGCCGACCGGCACGATCCTGGCCCCCTGGTCGGCCCTGGGCAGGAGGGCCGCCATGCCGATCTCGGTGATCGTGGGGGCGGTCCCGAGGGCGGGCCGGATCGTGAGGTCGAAGTCGGCCTTGAGCACGTCGGCCAGTTCACGGGCCATCTCGTACCGCAGGGCATCGACCCAGACGTAGGCGACCTTGCCCTCGCCGAGGCGGGGCCTGACCTGCGTCTCGAAGACCTGGACCTGTCGCAAGAGGCCGGGGACCGGGTGCTTGGCCCTGGCGTAGCGGGCGACGAACAGTTTGGACAAGTCGGAGCCGACCTCCGTGTACCGCCGCTCGGCCTTGTGGACGAGCTTCTCCAGGCCCGGATGGTCGTCGCCGGGCTCGGACTCGATGTTGTACCACCGGCCCTCCATGTGGCGGTGGTGGGTGTCGAGCAGGCACCAGGGGGCGGACCCTTCGGCGTAAGCCTCAACAAGGCCGAGGACGGTCGTCGGGGTGTCCTTGAGGGCTTTGCCCACCCGGTCTGCCTCCAGGAGCACCTCGGCCGCCGAGGCGACCAGAGCCCAGCGGGCCTGGAACGTCGGCGTGACCTCGGACCAGAAGCGGGACTGGCGGGCCAGTGCCAAATCGAGGAGGCCCCGGCTGGGCATGCTGAGGAGGGACGCTTCCACGTGGCGGAGCAACGCCCTCTCCAAACAGGGGAACGTGTCCAGGCATCCGATCGACGAGGGATCGAACTCGACCTGGGCCAGCGAGCCATCCTGCTCGACCTTCCGAGCCGAGGTGACGTAGCTGTCCCTAACGTCCCGCCGCATCCTCCAGGACCGAGAAACCGACACGCAGGCGTCCCTGGCGGAGGGGGACGTGGCGACCTTGGCCGAGGCGAGGGCCGGTGGCAGGGCGGTGCCCAGGCAGGTCACGAGGTCGGTCATCAGGATGTGGCGGGCCAGGCGATGACGCAGTTCGGCCAGCGGGGCTTCGGCGGAGAGGTCGGCCTCGAAGCCGGAGCGGAGGAGTCCGACGAATTCCTCGATCGCCGCCTTCTTCTGGACCTCGGAATCGTGGCGGTCGCCGGAGAGGAAGGCGAGGGCGACCTCCTGGGGATTGCCGGTGCCGAAGATGATCGAGACGACCCCCTTGCCGAACTCCTGGCCCTTGCACCCCAGGGCGTCCAGGTCGGCGAGAGTGAGCTTGCCCGCCTCGACTTGCTTCTCCACCTCGGCGGCATTGGCGTCGCCGACGATCGACTTGAGGGCGTTGCGGGCCACGAGGGAGAGCCGGGTGTTGCGAACGGGCGGTTGCTGCCCCGGCTGCATGACGACGCCCGCCGCTTCGAGTTCGATCAAAGCATGGTCGGTCGCTCCCTGGTCCATCGGGACGTAGACGACCAGGCGTGGCGGGTGGAGGTCATTGAGGAGCGGGTCGATCTCTCTCCGCAACTGGAGGAAGGAGCCGTTGTATCGAGCCAGGGTCGCCTCGGGGACGATCATCCCAGAGGCGACGGCCTCGTAATCCCCGTCGGGGTCGTACCAGACGACCAGGCCGTTTTCTTCGACCTGCTTGCGGATCAACTGGGCCAGATTCTCGGTGACGACCGCCATCACGATGCCCCCTTCATGTCCGATGAGCGGATGAAGGAGAGGTACTCGTCGAAGTACTTCGAGTACAGAGCGGTCGATCCTGCATTGGTGACGTGAGGCAAGGGGAAGAATCGCCTGCCAATCGTGGACTCGCTCGCCTCGACGCAGCGAAACTCCGTCCTTCCGCTCGCCTTCCAGCCCTCGATATATCCCCAGTAATGCTTCACGTCCTGCGATGCGGGTGGCTCAACGAGTACCCGGAGGACGGGTTTGCCTAGCGTGATGATCGTGGCATCAGCGAATCGAGCCAATTCGACGAGGAGAAGATCACGCCACCTCGGCCAAGCACGAGCGATGAGGTCGGGGGCCTTCACTTTGACCGGAGGGACGGTGAAAAAGTTCTTGCAGACGTTGGTGGCGTAGACATTCTGGTCCACTTTGAGCTGTAGTCCCTTGCAGATCCGCTCGACGAATTTGTAGAGATTGCTGCCCGGCTGGTCGAGCGTTAGGACCGTCTTGATTCGTCTGCGACTTTCGATTTCCTGCACGGTCGGGTCTTGCCCGAGCACAACAAGGCGGATCGGCCCGCTGCCATGAAACGTCTTCGGGATGGGGAGTTCGTCGTCGATGTATTCGCCCAGCACGTCGTCGGCCTTCAGCTCGGCGAGGATCTCACGGCAATGATCGGTGTAGAACGCATCGAAGTCGGCTGGATCGCTCATTTGACCAGCCCCTTCTCACGGAGTTGCTTGCCGATGGACGACCACTCGTACTTGCCGTCCATGAGGTCGTCCCAGTAGGACTTGGCCTCCTTCCAGGGGACGAGTTCCCGGAGGGGGGCGATGTTCAGGACCACGCCGTCGTTGAGGTCGGGGACGAGGTGGAGGTTCGCCGCCCGGCGGAGCTTGTCCTCGAATTCCCGGAGTTCGGAGAGGAGCGCCTCCTGGCGGTCGATCTCCTTGTCGAACTTCTTGCCCTCCTTGGCGGCGGGGCCGAGGGCGGCCTTCTGGGACCGCAGCTCGCCGAGGCGGGACTCCTCTTTGCGGATCTTGGGCTCGACGTAGTTCAGGAGGGCCTTGAAGAGGATGTCCCTGTCGAGCCGGTGATAGTAGACCCAGAGGGCGTAGTTCTTCTTCGACGACTGGAGCAGCCAGTAGATCGGGGCCTTGCGGCGGCTCTTGGAGTACCGCTTGATGTGGTCGTCCCAGAAGCCGCCCGCCCCCGCCTTGCGGATGTAGCCCCGCAGGTCGGCCACGCCAAGGATCTCGCAGGCTTCTTTCTCGATGGCGTCGGCCCGGTCCTTCCAGATTACTTCGAGGACATCACGGACACTGCGGATGATGTCGTCGGGGTGTTCGGGGTCATCGACGAGGATGCCGTCCCGGTCGATGCGGAGAGGGTAGCCATCAGGACTCTCCGTGGGAGGTAGGCCGTCCTGCCCCTTGAGCATGCCAGGGGTATAGATGGGAAGTGGATCAAATGGCTCGGGAAGATTCAGAGCATTCCGATCGGCGAAGGCTAGTCGAACATCCCAGCGTCCGACGGCGCATCCCACGCAGTACGAGAAAAAGCCGTCGGCTGCATTCCTGAGCGATCCATCGGGGAGGAGGCGTCGTTCGGCAGCGGCATGGGCGATTTGTACAGGACGAAGCCGAAGGGTTTGAGAGAGCAGTTCAATGCGGCGGTCCACGTAGTAAGACATCACGGCGACTTCACGTGCGCCTCCGCCGTCGTCGATCTCATCCCTGATCGTCTCGTGGATGCTCTGCCTGTAGAGTTCATCGAACTCGGAAGACGGAACACTGTCTTCGAGTGCCAGAAGCGACCGTGCGTCGTCACTGGCAATTCCCAGGGGCGAATCCGAGTCGAAGAAGGCGATGTCCGAAAGTTGCTCGACCTCAGCAGCAACATCGAGTGCTTCGACTGCGATCTTCTCCCGCCATCGCTGCGATTCCAAAGCTCCCTCAAGTAGAGAGGCCGAGACCTGGGGTAGCGGGAAGAAGAAGGTCTTGGTGGGCTCTTCGAGAGTGTCGAGGAGGCGGACCTGCTCTACGACTTTTTCGACAGTTGACACGAGCCTGCGAGCTACCGACGGTGGCGGAGAAGGAAATGGAAGTTGCTGGATGACTCCGACTTCGTAACTCCTCGAAATCGTTCCCGATTGGCTTTCGTCCGCATTTGCCATGCGGAGGTCAATCAACTGACGTGCCACACGAGATGAGAGCAGGCCAAGTGCGACGTATTCATCTCCGTGCGGTACGAAGACAGACGGCCCCTTGTGCGAGAAGATGCAACCCCTCGGAAGAACTCGGATGCCGAACTGGCTGTTAGTCCGAGCAGACCACGTGAGCCCTTGCCGAAAGTAGTAATCTGGGTTTCTAACGATGCCGCCGATGGTTTCTCTGTGAAGCCGATAAAGTTCCCAAGACTGTGCGCCGTCGTCTCTCCAGTCAACTACCAGATGTATGTCAGCATAGAAGGGAGCATATCCTCCTCCTTTGGCGAATGGCACCCATCGCTTGCCTTTCCTTGTCTGAGCACGAAACTCCTGGGGCGTTGTACTTGCGGTCCCAAAAACAATGGATGCAGACGGCACCTCCCACCATACTCGGACAAAGCGGAAATCATCGCCTGTCTTGAGACCACCTCTTGCCGTGCGGTCGTCGTTCTCGAATCGCTCTCGATCGGTGAACAGTCGGTGCGCTCGTCCGCTGATCCAGTAGGAGAACGTGGTCTCTGGCAATGAGTGAAAGTCGGAGGAGTTGACGACGAAGCAGTCTCCTATGCTCGCTGCGTGCTCGATCCTCTCAACCTGAGCAAGCAAAGCAGCCCCTTTGTCTTCATATGGTAACACTCTAAAAAAGAGATCTTGGGACCGGCTGGGTTTTGACTTTTCCAAGACATATGCGGCTGCTTCAACTTTCGCTGTGTCCAGAACACCGTACCCGAGGTCAGCCAGTACTTTAGGAGGTGCCACCTGAAGGACTACCTCCTTCCTCCATTTCGAGAAGGATGATAGAAAGAGGGCGGTCCTAGCCGTGATCGCTCCTAGAACGCCCTTGGTGTTCAGGACATCCAGTCCGTGCTCTACGAATGAAGCCAGCAAGTCGTTCTTCGTTCTGGGGTAGAACTTCTCGATGTATGATTTTGCTCGCCTGCTTGCGGCTCCGAAGGGAGGGTTCATTAGCACAACGTCGTAATGCTGTCGGCACACGTCCACGAACCCGAGCCCTTGGAGTGCGTCTTCGACAAACAGTTGCCGCTGGAACCGTCCCCCGTTCGAGACAAACGTGACGAACTCGTCGAGTGCCTTTCGGACTAGGGTCTCGGCCTTGTCCCAGAAGGTTACCCGCTCCCCCTGGACATCCCCAGGCACGAACCGCACCAACCGCTCCTTCGGCTCTTCGGACAGCCCGTATTCGGTGAAGCGGAAGAGTGGTAGACGCTCTTCCCACTGCACCTGGCCCTGGCGGATGGCGTCCTGCAACTCGTGCCCGACCTTGAGAAGCGACCCCGCCTCCCCCGCCAGCCGCATCTTGTCCCAGACCGTGCGAACGAGATCGGACAGGCTCTCGACCATGCCACTGGTCGCCCGGACCCGCTGGTCTTTCGGCACGTTCATGACCTGTCGGATCAAGGCTTCCAGACGATCCTCACGCAGTGTCTTGAGGAACTCATCGAGGAGCCCCTCCTCGCCGGGCATGGGCTCGGCGCAGACGACGTTCGCCTTGAGGATGGGTGGACGGTCTTTCTTGAGCCCCATCTCCTGATAGGCCCTCTGGCACCTCAGCCAGAGGGCGAGGGCGGCGATCTGGGTGCAGCGGAGGTCGATATCGATCCCGTGCAGATTGTGGCGGAGGACCAGGCCGGGGATCGCCTTACGCAGGTCGTCCTTCGTCGGGTAATCGGCCTGGAGCCCCGGCCCCATAGCGGGGTCGTCGTAGGTTTCCTCGTAGATGACCAGCAGCAGGGCGAAGCAGTAGAGCAGGAAGTGCCCACTGCCGCACGCCGGGTCGAGGATCTTGATATCTCGGGGGTCTTTCCTGGCCCGGTGAACGACTGCCGTGATCGCCCGAACGAGTTGCTCCTGGCTTGCGTCCTCCTTGCGGCCCTCGATGGCCCGGCGACGGACCTCGTTGGCGATGTCGTAGAAGATCTCGTCCCAGTCGCCATACCCCCCGCCGTGACGGTCGGATCGGGCCTGGCAGAACAGCACGTCGAGCAAGTCCTGGACAGGGAAGCGGGATAGCTCCCCGGCTTCCCGGATCTCCTGGAGCTTCGCCCAGGGCCACCACTCCTCCTCGACCTGATCCTCGAAGGGGTGTCGCTCGTAGCCATCGACCGTGTGGGCGAGTTCGACGAGCCGCTGCGTCTCTCCGACCCGGAACGGCGAGAACGTCTCCTCGGTGCCGCCGAGGAGCAAGTCCTTCATCGCCCTCACCGGGGAGCCGGGCTCGTCCTCCTTCTCGGCGAAGAACACCTCGCCCGGCCGTCGCACGATGTAGCGGCACACATCCTTGAGACCGGTGTTTCCCCTCCGCATCTCGTACCAGATCCGGCCCAGCGTGTTGTCAGTCAGGAACTCGACCACGTAACGGGGCGTGAAGAACTGGTTGCGGAAGGCCAGCTCATACGAGTTGCGGGGGGCCTGGCTCTCCTTGCGGGCCTGGTCCCGCAGCTCCTTGGGCGTGAAGTACTGGTAGACCCAGCCGATCGTCTCGTCCTCGGACCAGATCCCCTTCAGCTCCTCGCTGTTCAGCAGGTCGAGCACCTCGTCCAGAACCCGCTGCGGCGGGTAGACCCGGTTGGCCGGGTCGGTCGGGCTGAACAGGACGCCGATCTCCTGGGAGAGCGAGCCCCCTAGCCAGTTCAGGAAGTGGCGGTACGCCTCCTCCTGCTGCCCGCCATTGAACCGCCGCTCGTCCTCGGGGTTCTCGGCCAGGTAGAACAGGAACCCCTGGGACTTGAGCCCCTTGCTGACCGCCTCCCGGAACCGCTGCCCGCCGACGTAAACGTCCCGCACCTCCATCATCTTGTAGGCGCAGAGTCGGTTCAGGTGCGTGAAGGCGATCTCCCGGATCAGCTGCTCCAGGGCCTCCCTCGGCTTGTACCCCAGGGCCGTGACGTGCTCGAAGTGGGCGAGGATGTCCCGGCGAGCCTCCCGCTCCTCGTCGCTGAGGTGGCCGAGCGGCACGTCCTTCTCGGCCCGCACCTCGTCCTTCTTGCCGGTGGCGTAGATGTCGTACTTGCCCTGCAACTGCTGGGCGATGGACTCCTCCAGCAGCCTGCGGCACTGCGTGACGACGGATCGGAGCTTGTTGCGAATCGCCTGGTCCATCGCCCCGGTTACTCCACCACGACCTTGACGCCTTCGCCGAGCAGCTTGAGCAGGTGCTCCTGCAACCGGGCCACCGCCTGCCTGACCTGATCCTCGTCTTCGAGCGGCCCGCCGAAGAACTCGGCCACCCGCACTCTTCGGAGAGGGGTTTCCGGGGGCGTGACGAGCTTCTGGATCTGGGCCACGGCCCCGGAGACCAGCCCGCCGATCGCCGCCACGTCCGACTCCATCTGCCCGAGCCCGGCCCGGCACGACTCGCAGGCTATGGAGCCGTCCGACAGCTTCAGGTCGTCGCAGCACCGGGACCGGAGCAGGGCCAGCACCGGAGCTTGCATGGCCTCGGGCACGGCGGTCCAGTCCTCCCGCCCCTTAACCTTCTCGATCGCCGCCCGGAACTCCTCCGTCCGGTCGGCGTGGCGGCTCTCGTAGAGCGTCCGGTACGCCGCCAGAATCTCCGTGCTCGCCTTCTTTATAGCGGGCAGCGATTCGAGGAGGGCCTCGCCGGTCAGATATCCCCGCAGCTCCTCAACCCTGGGCTGGAGATCGGCCTGCCCCTGGGCTTCGAGGAGGCCCCCGATCTCCCCCGCCGCCCGTCGTGCGTTGCGGAGGGTCGCCAGGCCCTTCTCGTCCAGACACTCGGCGATCTTGCGTACCCGGTCGTGACCCTTCTTCAGGGACACTCCCTCGCCCGCAAGGATAGTTACGCAGTCGTCCGGCGAGCCCGACTCGATGGCGGCAAGAGAATCCCGGTAGTCTTCCACCGCCCCCAGCACCGGGACGTTGTGGGCCTTGGCCTGGGCCTCAACCGGCAGCACCCGCTTCATCTCCCCGGCGGCGAACGCCTTGAGGGCCTCGGCGATGGCCGCCTTGTCCATGTCCACCGTCTCGCCGGTCAGCTCCTCGTAGCTCTCGACCGCCCGCTTCAGTGTCGGCAGGTCGATCGGCTTGACCGGCGTGAACAGGGCCGACTTGAACGCCGTGTTGCTCACCAGCGGCGTGCGGCTGCGGGGCTCCTGGTAGGCGGCGAACTTCTCGCCCCCGTGCGTGATCTCGATCGACCCGGCCCGGAACAGCACCGCCAGGACCAGACGCAGCATGTCCCGGTCCCAGCCGTAGCCGATCCCGCCGAACCGCCTCTCCAGGGCCTTGCCGGTGCGGGAGTCCTTGTTGCCGTAGCCGTGCTCGCCGACGAGGTAGTCGAGCACCTCCTTGGCGACCGGGGCACCGGGGTTGGCGACGTGCTTCGGGCCGTCCTTGGTGACGAGGGCGAGGCCCTGCTCGCCGTCGTAGAACAGCGGCGGCAGGGCCTTGAGATCGACGGCCTTGAGGAAGTCCTCGGCCTCGGTCCCCTTCAGCGGCCGGGAGCCCAGTTCGAGCTTGGGGTAGAGGTCGGGCACGGCCTGGCCGCAGAGCCTCTTGACGATCTCCCCCAGGGACTTGCCCAGCGACGAGGCGTCGAAGGCGACCCCCCGGAACACCCCGGTGCCCCGCTCTATCGCCTCGACGAGCTTGTCCCGCAGGCGGGCCTCGTAGCCCAGCACGGCGTCCTTCTCGTCCTGGAGGCAGGCCGACTCGTCGGTCGAGATCTTGTTCAGCGCCCCCAGTTGGGTGTACTTCTCCACCATCTTGCGGGAGGCGAACGCCTGGGCCACCAGCTCGTCGATCTCCGGGGTCAGGGCGAACGCCAAGTAGAGGTCGTTCAGGTGGGCCTTCTGGCGGCTCTCCTCCCGCACCTCCTCGATCTTGCGGGGCAGCTCGTCGGGGTCGTCGGCGATCGACAGGACCAGCGGCAGGTCGCCGTCTTCGAGCGTCACGCCCTCGGCCGTGACGCCGATGCGGAAGTTGCGGTGCTCCTTGTGGCGGTAGGTCTTGAGCGCCGGCTCGCCGAAGACCTCCCGCAGGATGGTGCGGGTGATCTCGTTCCGCTCCCTGGGCTTGGGCTCCAGGTGGCCCCGCCGCTCGGTCTCCCAGCTCTTCTCCTGGGCGGTCTGGAGCTTCCACCCCTCCTCGGTGTTGCGGAGGAACTGGGCGTCGTGGAGCCGGTCGATCGCCGCCTGGACCTCCGCCAGCGGGGCGGGCCGACCTACGCCGTCCACCAGCAGGGCGGCGATGTTGGTCACGGTCCGGGGGAGGTTGCGGACGAACTCCAGCAGGCAGACGACCTTCGCCACCCGCAGCGACCAGCCCTCGCCGTCGGGCTCCTTGATCCGCTGGGAGATTTCGTGGATGTCCCGCTGCTTCTCGCTCGACAGGTTGCCCTCGACCAGCTCGTACACCTTGTCGAGCGTCACCAGCGAGCCGACCGGCAGCGAGGCGACGGCGGTCCGGTCGTTGACCAGCATCTCGTAGGCTTGCTTGATGATCGTCCGGTTGCTGCCGCCGAGGTGCTTGGGGGCTCCGGGCTGCAAGCGGATGCCCGACATGATGTCGATGGAGAGGTCGATGAAGTGGGGCGGGTAGGGGTAGAAATGCACGAAGTCGGCCTTCGTCACCTCGGCCTGGCGGGCGGTCCGCTCCATCCGCAGTGCGGCGTTGAGCACCCCCTGGTTCTCGGCGAACAGCCTCTCCAGGACCGGGACGGCCTCGCCCTTCTTGGCCAGCACCCGCCTCGTCGCCACCTCCCGGATGTCGGACGGGGCGAGATCGACCCGGTAGCGGAAGCGGTCCTGGAGCTTCGCCAGCTCGACCCGCTTGGAGTCGATGGCGGCGACCACCTCGTCGAGCTTCTCCTGCGACGTGACGACGATCCAGCACGGGGCCGGGATCTTGCGGGCCTTCAATAGGTTCTTGCCGACCTTGCCGAACTCCTCGACGGTCGCCCGCAAGTCCTCGATCTTGTCGCCGCTGCGGGCGACGTGCTGCCCCACCTCGTCGATGACGAAGACGAGCGCCCGGCCGGGCCGGCGTCGGCCCATCAGCTCGAACGTCCGCTCCACCACCGTCGTGACGGTGACGGCGAAGTTCTTCTTGCCCTGGGCGTGCGCCCACGAGTCCGGCGACGGGTAGGTTTTCGGGTAGAGTTCGTGCAGGACGGCACTGGCTCGGGAGAGCTTCTGGGCACCCTTGCGGACCATCCGCCAGTCCCGCCCGTGGAGCCGGCCGCAGGACTCCTCGAACTCGGCGAGCCGCCCCTCGGCCTCCAGCTCGATCTCCAGCTCGGCGACCTCGAAGTCCTCGGCGTACCCGAGTTCCCGCAGGACGACGGTGTAGATCTTCTCGGCGATCCGCTCGGTGACCGTGCGGATGTCGTTCTGCTTGCTCACGTCGAACAGGACGACATCCGTCGGCACCCTGGCGTTGATCAGGTCGAGGAGGTCGGCGACCCGACGGTCGTCGATCTGATCCTTGAACAGCGAGGAGTAGTCATGGCCCATCACGGGCCGATTTTGAAGGGCATAGCCCAGGTTCTTGGCGAACGAACTCTTGCCGGAGCCGAAGAAGCCCGAAATCCAGACGCCGATGCCCTCGTGGGGCTCGGTCGGGGCCTCGGCGACGGCCTTCAGGAGCGTGGCGTAGTGGTCCCGGATGCTGTCGGTGGCGATGTACTCGGTGATCTCGGAGTACACCGACTCCTGGTCCACCTGATCGACCTGGGTGATCTCCTCGATCCTGCGGGAGAGGTCCCTCGTGAGCAAGTCGCCGATGCGGTTCATGAGGCCCCTCACGAGTAGATCTTGACCCGGTAATTGCCCAGGGCGTCCCGGTCCTTGAGGTTCATGAACCTCAGCCCGGTCGTGCCCTCGATCGAACCGGGATAAAAGAGGATGGTGGGCACCCGAATCTTCCCCTTCATCTCATCGAGGAGGCTGGACATGTGGTAGATGGCCGGGGCCATCGCAGCCGCACGGGTTAGGAACACGACGTTCTTCGCCGGGTCCATCCCCGTGAGTCGATCGCTGAGGATCTTCCAGAGGGGACACCAATCCACGTCGGCGAGATAATCGGTTACCTGCTTCTGTGCCGCCCGGTAGCCCAGGTCACGCTCCAGTGTGACGATTTCCCCCATGCCTTCGCTCTCGTCGATCGCCCTCCAGAGGAACTCGGACATCGGTAGGACGTGGACCGACTTGCCCGCCGCCTCCAGCCGGGTCGCCAGCAGTTTGGCCTCCCGCCGCAGCACCCACTCGTCCGAAGGGTCGTAACGGAGGATGGCGAACGGCAGATCGCTGTAGACGGCCACCTTGGGAGGCACCGCCTTCAGGTCGCTTTCGAGGAGTTCAATGCGCCCGATCAGCGAGGACATGCGCATACTCCTCGGGGGTTTTGGCGGGGAAGTTCAGCCGGGTGACGCTGCCCGCCGCATGGAACTCCAGGAGGCCCCGCTGATGGGCCTCGAAAAGGAACCGCTCGACCGCCTCACGTGACAGGAAGAACAGCCGCCAGTCGGGGTGCTCGACCAGCCTGGCCCCCGAGGGCTGGTGACGTTTGAGGTGGAACATCACGTAGGCGAATGAGGCGACCGGCAGGTAGGCCGGGGCGATCCGCTTGTTGACGGCCCCCTGGAGCACGCCGAAGTCCCGCAAGGTCGAGAGGAGCCCCTGGGCGACCCTCCGGGTCGTCTCCTCGGACCATTGCCCGCTCGTCCTGCCCTCGGCGACCCACTTCGAGAGGAGCCTCTGCACCTCGTCCACGCCGATGTCGGCGACCCCCCGGCCCTGCGAGGGGACGAGCCACTCGGTTACAAGATCGTGGAGCAGCCGGTCGGACTGGGCGGCGTGGTAATAGAGGATGCAGTCGAGGCTGGCGGCGGGGAGTCGCCTCTGGACCAGGACGACCAGAGCCCGGACGACCTCCTCGTCGGCCAGATACCGCTGACGGAAGACGGCCAGGATGTCCTCGACCCTCGACCGGGACGCCTTGCCGAAGGCATTCTCCCGGCGGATGCGGCCCAGGTTCTCCCCGGCGGTCATCGCCGTATCCCAATGCGAGAGCAGGGTCTTGGTGTCGGGCAGCAGCGCCCCGGCCTTGATGATCTTCGAGGAATAGGGGCTCTCGCCGGGCCGGGCAGGTTGTTCCATCACGCTGGTTGAGCGACGATCCATGTCGGCCCCCGGTCGTTCAACGCCATACCCCCAGACGAGGGGCGAATCCGATCGATGCACGCAGTCAGACCATACCAGCCGAGGACGGGCTGGGCAAGCGGGCCGTCCGTTGACTGGAAACAGCCGGCACGATACATTCACCCCCTCGCCCCCACGGCTTGAGAACACCTCGATGACCTTCGGCCAGAAGATCAGGTCGCTGCGAAAGGCCCGGAACCTCAGCCAGCGTGACCTGGCCGGGAAGGTGAGGGTCAATTTCAGCTACGTCTCGAAGATCGAAAACGAGAGGCTGGACTTCGCCGATTACCCGAGCGAGGAACTCATCCTCAAGCTGGCCAAGGTGTTGGAGGCCGATGCCGATGAACTGCTGCTCCTGGCCAAGAAGATCCCCGAGGCGGTCAGGAAGCGGGTGATCCAGCGGCCCGATGTGTTCCTCAAGCTGGCCGCCTTGGACGATAACATGCTTAATGATGTTTTGAAGTTCATTGGAACCCAAACCGACATCTCAAGATGATATCCTGGAGACGATGCTATGTCGGATGCCGCTGCCCCAGACGGTACGCCCAACAATGCCCAAGACGGTAGGCCCAATAAGGTACTTGATCAAGGGCTCTTGGAGTTTTACTCGTCTCAAGCTCAACTGATGCTTGTTCAATATCGCAACATTGAGCGACTTCTCGGGCCGACGACCGACTACACCGCTCCAGGGACGCATTGCGAAGTCCTTCTGCGGGAGTTCTTGAGGGGTAACCTCCCTTCGTGGATCAATGTGGACAAGGGATTTGTCTATGGGCGTACCTTACACGAAGGAGAGGATCGTCACTCTCCTGAAATCGACCTGTTACTCCACGACACTCTGAACTTCCGGCCCGTATTCCGCCTAGAGGATTTCGTGATCGTGCAGCCAGAGGCCGTGCTCGGGATCATCCAGATCAAGCGAGACTTGGTTACCAACGAATTCCGATCGGGAGTGAAGAATGTCGTTGATGCCAAGAGGCACATCCTTGAGCTTTACTATGCCAAGGAAGGGAGCAGAGTGCGTGGGTTGGACAAGCTTATCTTTTCGGCAGTAGTAGGTTTTGCTGAAACCCCCAAGACTACTCCACCGTTGAAGGTCCGCCTTGAGGAGGTCTATAAGGAGCAAATCAATCTCAATACACCCGGCAAATACAGTGAGAGCATCTGGGTGCTGCCGAATTTCGTAGGATCACTGTCAGGCAGGTGCGCAGTCACGACCTACGCCACAATTCACCCCACAAATCAGCACTACTCCGTCCTAGAATCGGAGAGCGCAGGAAAGAATATAGCGCTGCAAGCCTTGTTGTTCAGGTTGAGCAGCCTGCTATGGAGTGCCTTTTCTCGAACGCATCTTGCTTCTTATGCACATTTGAGCCCCCCTTTTTCATTGTCTGATGCAGGTGCCATTGAAGGATTCACCATCGGAGAAGAATGACTGCCACCTGCATGGCAAGCCCTCTCGTCTGCCCAGCGAAAGGGACATAGAGGACTCGGCCGATCTTTATGAACAACCGGCAGGACGAAGCGGCCTACAAAGGTACGGCAGCAGTATCTTGTTGCGTTTCATCCCGTAGGCGGAGAGTTTGGACGTGTCCTTCGTATGGAGAACCTCGGCCGTCGGGATAATAAGGAGGGACCATGCTCCGCAAGCAGATCATCCGATCTCCGGTGTTGATACCGGCCCCGAGAACGAACGAGATCGACATCGCCACCGTGGCGACCGTTTTGGTGACCTCCGAGGCCGCCGAGCATCCCGTGGACCACGCCTTCGACGACAACCGGGGGCCGGGCGGGAACCGCTGGGTGGCCGGGGAGCCCGGCGAGCAGACCTTGATCCTGTCCTTCGACGCCCCGCAGGAGATCCGCCGTGTCGCCCTGGAGGTCGAGGAGACGGGGGTCGCCCGCACGCAGGAACTCCAGCTGGCCGTCTCCACAGACAGCGGGCGGACCTACCGGGAGGTGCTCCGCCAGGAGTACAACTTCAGCCCGCCGGGGACGACCTTCGAGCGGGAGGACTGGGCGGTCCCTGCGGATGGCGTGACGCACCTGCGGCTCGTGGTCCGGCCGGACAAGGGAGGAAAGCCCCGCCTGGCGACGATCACCTCGCTGGTGTTGCGTTGAAAGGGTAGCCGGATATCCGGGAAACGGCGAGAATTGAGGGGCATCACGCCAAGTAGACGACCGGGACGAATGAGGGGTGGCAGCGTGGCCGGTTGGGTACGACGGGGAATTCGTCACCAGGCAGAACTATGAGGTCGATCCGCTAGGAGTGCAACGAACGCCGTCATTACGGTTGATCTACCGAACTCGGCTTGACGAAGATTGATGTGGGCAGATGGCACTATTAGATCATACATTACGAGCCCACCATCGAGCGACGAGGAGCCCCTTGCAATGGCGGATGACGACCAGATTTATGAGTTTGTCGGTGGAAGCCTGGATGGACATCGCCTTCGCATTGGAGGCTCCCTCTACTCTGGAGCGACATGGCCCGGCCAGTCGGTTCCAGGGCGAAAGCGAGAGATTTACGTATTGCATCCTGATGGAAGGTTTCGCTTCGATCGGTTCGGCCTCGAATTTAATCCTGAACTCGGGAAATTGGAGATCATCCAGGAGCAAGGCCCCATCATGGAGCGATTGCGGATGGTTCTCGCTGACCTGGACACAATGCTGGAAGCTCACGGAGGCCCCGACGCCACAGAATACGTTATCGGGAACTGGAAAATTCGACACAAAGATGCCTAGCAGATCGACTGCACAGTTATGCTGCCTCGACCCCAACTTGGACATTCTTCGCAAGGCCCTCCCTCGACCTCTCGGGTAGCCCTGCCGCCTCATAATAATTCACCGGCCGGTGTCAGGACGCCGACCCCCGCCTCGTCGGCCGCTATCAATCCCTCATCGCCGGGTTCACGTCCGCATTGCCCGCAGGGGATCGACCGGGCCGGATCGCCCCGACTCCCGACCACGCCACTCCCGTTCTAATACTCGCCTGACCGCCTGCTCGGGCTCTCCGCCCAACCTTTGACACCGCCGGGCCGGTCGTTGTTAACCAACCACGACCGACCCGGAGGCGAGCATGGTCAGCCAGCAGCAAGTCCGTGAGGGCATTACTAACCAGATCATCTTCGCTTTGGAGTCCGGCGGAGTCCCTCCCTGGCGACGGCCCTGGCGGGTCGGACCCAACGCCGGCTTCCCCGCCAACGTCGTCAGCCGCAAGGCTTATCGGGGGATCAACCCGATCCTACTCGACATGGCGACGGCCCGGCACGGCCTGGCCTCGAAGTGGTGGGCGACATTCAACCAGTGGAAGCAGCTGGGTGGAAAAGTCATGCCCCGCCCGGCCCACGTCCCCTCGGGCAGGTGGGGCACCCAGATCGTCTTCTGGAGCCCGATCACCAAGACGGTCAAGGACCACGACGGGCGAGAGGAGGAGGACCGATTCTTCGTCATGCGGACCTACACCGTGTTCAACGTCGATCAGGTCGAGGGCGACCACCTCGACCACCTCCGGGCCGGGCGAGGAGAGAATGACACCGCCGGTCTGGTCGTCCTCGACTACGAGCCCGCCGAGGCGGCCATCGCCGCTACCGGCATCACGGTCCGATACGGTGGAGTGCGTGCGTTTTATTCGCCGAGTGGAGATTTCGTGCAGGTGCCTCCCAAGGCGTCGTTCACTCAGCCGGACTATTACCAGACGGTATTCCACGAACTCGTCCACGCCACCGAGCACCCCTCACGCCTGGACTGGTCCCGAAAGGAGAAGGAGAACTCCTACGCCATGGGCGAACTGGTCGCCGAGATCGGAGCGTGCTACCTCGCCCGTGAGCTGGGCGTACCTGCCAGCGAAAACGTCACGAACCACGTGGCGTACTTGGCGAACTGGCTCCGGGCGATGAAGAACGACTCCCGCTTCATCTTCACGGCGAGTGCCCAGGCGTCGAAGGCCGCCGACTACCTGCTGGAGTTCAGCCGCCTCCAGGCCGCCGAAGAGGCCGAGCCGGAGGCCGTCCTGGTCGGCTGACCCAACCGAAGGGTGGCGGGACGAACGCCGCCCAGCGACACCGCCGGGAGGGGTGTGACCACCACACCCCTCCTGACGGAGAAGACCATGACGACGATCGGCGAGATGACCGTCGAAGACGCCGCACGTGAGGCGGCGGGCAACTGGAAGCGATTCGGCTGCTTCGTGTGGGACCGGGAGCGTGACCTCGACAACCCGGACGACTGGGCGATCGTCTACACCCACAACCGGGACAGCGGGCTGCTCGACCTGTCCAACGCCGACGCCATCGCCGGGGCGATGGAGCCCTTCACGGACGGCGACGGCCCGGACGTGGTGATGGAGTCTCACGGCCACTGGGCGGTCGGCCACGTGGACGGCTTCTCCGTCCGGGTCTTCCGGGACGGAGAGGTCACCGACGCCTTTCAGACCTACCACGACCTCGCCGAGCGGCTTGCCGACTACCCGATCCTCGACGAGAGCGACTACGGCGAGCGGGAATACGTGGCGACGGTCGAGAACATCGCCGACGCCGCCTGGAGGCTGAACGGCCAGTACGACCTGCCCGACGGCTGGGAGGGCGACGTGTATTCCTGGCTCTCGGACCACCGCCAGCGGGCCGTCGAGAACCGGGACGACCAGGGCGGATACCCGGAAGAGGACGACCTACGGGCCGCCTTCGAGGCCCTCGGCTACGAGCGAATCGTGGACTGACGGTCGGTGACACCGCCGGGGTGGGTGTGAACGACACCCACCCCGAAGGAGGCCACGATGGACGTTAAAACGAGAGCGACCGACCCGGAGACGCCCCGGACGGGCCTGACCTGGCTGGAACTGGCCCGGCACGTCGCCGCCATGACGCCCGAGCAGCGCCGCAGGCCCGTCTACTTCTGCGACCCCGACACGGGGCATATCTGCACGCCGGGCCTGGCCCCGGCCGAGGGCGACCTTTCCGACGAGGCCCTCCAACTTTTGCACCGGGACGTTCCCGCCATCCCCGGCGGCTCGTTCTACTTCCTGCCGCATGCGACGACCCCGGCCGCACCGGCGCACCCCGGCGACGGGCTGGTGCTGGTCGCCCTGGACCTCGACAACGGCGAGGAGCCGCCCGCCGAATTCGAGACGGCCACCGGCGTCTACTACGCCCTCTCCGAGGTCGAGGACGTGGGCGAGGGCCGCCGAATGGCCTGGTACTTCCAGCAGGAGCCGCCCGACCCGACCCGTTCATAGGCACGGTCGCCGTGACAGGCGAGGCCGTGACAGGCGATGACACCGGCGGAGGGGGCAGGGAGGCCCCCGCCATGCCGATCTACCTGACGGGCTACATCGACGATCACACCGACCGCTGGAAGCATTATCACGACGACCTCCTCCCCCTGGGGATGATCGTCCAGCCCAAGACGCACCGGGAGGGTTACCTCGGCCGGGCCGGGCTCTACAAGTGGGTCGCCATCGACAACGGCCGGTTCACCGAGGCCGGACGCCGCCTGTTCTGCCCCGCCGAGTATGAGCGGATGATCGGGGAGGGCCTGGACCGGGCGGGCGACCATCTGCTCTTCGCCACCGCACCCGATGAGCCGTTCGACTGGGCGGAGACCTTGCGCCTGTCCCGCCCGTGGCTGCGAAGGATTCGCCGACTGGGCTGCCCTGCGGCGCTATGTGCCCAGGAGGGGATGACGCCGGGGAACATCCCCTGGGACGAGTTCGACTGCTTGTTCATCGGGGGCCGGGACGGCTTCAAGGAGGGTCCGCTGGTCCATGACGCCTGCCGGGAGGCGAGGCGGCGGGGCAAGTGGGTCCACATGGGCCGGGTCAACGGCCTGCGCCGCCTGCGAATCGCCCTCGACTTTGGGGTGGACAGCGTGGACGGCACGTACCTGCTGCACGAGGCCCGGAAGGGGCGTGCCGGGGAGGCACCCCACGATGTCGTCGGCTGGCTGCGACGGCTCCACGTCGAGCGGCGGAGGAGGGTCCGGCGTGGCCTGGTCCGGCTCGGCGTGGAGGACGATCGGATCGAGGCCCTCATGGAACAGCTCCGGTGACACCTCCGGGGGCGGTGCGGACATCATCAACCCCTGGGAGAGCGAGAGGATGGACGAGACGCCCGAGGACTGGCTCGCACGGCTGTTCGAGTTCGAGACCTGCCCCGAGTGCAGCGGGGACGCCGTGGACCACGAGGTCTGCGTCGTCCCCGGCATCGGGAACTACTTCGCCCGCTGCCTGCCGGGGCGGGAGTCGCCTGATCATGGTGATCACGCCACGAGGGAGCCCGCCGACGAGCATCGTGTCCGGCATGGCGACCTCGCCGGGGGATAGGGGGATACGCAGAGCGGGCGGGCGACGACACCGCCGGTCGTGATGCGAACAACACCACCCCTGGGAGGTCGCTCATGATCGTGTCGATCGTCGATAACTACTGCTACGTCTACCGCCAGCCGGGCGACCCCGTGCTGAGGCCGAACCGCAGCCGCAGCTCGTGGTCGCCGCCCGGATGGTACGGGGCCGAGTCCCGCCTGCTCTACAACATCCAGAAGATCCTCGGCCGGCGGGGCTACGACCTGATCAAGAAGCGGATGTGGCGGGACGGCCACATGTTCGGCTCGGAGCACACCCAATACCTCCGCAGCCGCAACCTCCGGTCCGTCCCGAGCCTCTACGACTACAACGCCGAGTACGCCCTGGAGGTCGCCGCCGAGTCCTACAACATCCTCGGCCGTGCCGTGCTCGACGTGGTGTACGGGGCGGGTCGTGAGGACGACCCCGAGTTCGAGCGGGCGTGCCGGGAGTGGGTGACGAGGCGGGAGGAGGACCGTCCCTGCTATGAGGTCTCGTGGGAGGACGAGGCGACGATCGACGGCCACACGGCCGCCCGACGCCTCTACCGGGGCTTCACGGACCTGGACGGGGCCAACGCCTTCCTGGAGGGAGGCCCCGGCGAGTCGTGCCGGATCATCGACCGCCGCAACGGTGAGGAGGTGCTCCACCAAGGGGCCTGCTGACACGGGGAACGACACCGGCGGGGTGGACGTGAACAACGACCACCCCGCTGGAGTCAGCCCGATGAGCAAGATCACGGCCTCGTGCATGTTCGGCGACCACGCCCTGACCGACATCCCGGTACTCAACCCCGGCAACTGGTTCGGCAAGGCGTGGCTCGTGGAGATCGGCGGCAGTTACACGCCTTTGTGGCTGGTCGTCGAGGCCGACACGATCTCCGATGCGATCGACGAACTGAGCGACAACCCCACGTTCGGGCATCAAATCCACGTCCCCGAGAGCGACCTCGGCGACTACCCCGAGGACGACCGCCATTACGACGGCAGCGGAAGGGTCATCGACTTGGATTGGGTGATGGTCCACGGCCGGGAGGGCTGCGATCTGCCCATGCCGGTCAAGTACCACGCCGAGGGCGAGTCCGCCGGGATCGACCCCCGCCACTTCGCCTCCTGGCAATACAACTGAGCGACCACGGGGCGGCACGGACGCCGCCGGACACCGCCGGTATGGACGTTGACCACGACGCCCTCCCGGAGGCCACTCATGAGCGAACTGCTCGACCGCATCAACGAGATCCGCACGACCTGCCGACCGAGGCCGACCTTCACGTTGGAACCGGGCCGGGGCGAGACCTACCGCCACGCCAGGCCGGTGCTGTACGCCCACAGCACCTACGAGAGGAGTTCGGTCCTCGCCGGGCAGCCCCGGCGGCTCTTCGTGGAGCAGTGGGAGACCTGGGAACAGGCCCGTGCCGCCCTCGCCGAGGTCCGCAAGGCCGACCGCACGTTCCGGTTCGAGGATTTCGGCCAAGGCGGCGGGACGAGCTACGTCCCGACGAGCGTGCTGACCCGCCACCTGCCCGACGACGAGGAGTGACACCGCCGGGGTGATCGCCGGGGCGATCATCGCCCCGGCGATCACCCTGGGAGACCGAGCCATGCAACCGATCGCCGACTGCGAATGTTGCGGGAAGCCCCTCCACGAGGGCGACGACTTCAACTTCTGCCCGGAGGGCCTCGTCTGGGTCTGCCGGGCCTGCGTCGATGCCGAGGAGGACCGGCTCCGGGAGGAGTTCGGATGGATCGGCGTGTGGCGGGGCGACACCGCCGGGAAGAGCAATCAGGACGACACGATCCCTTGCGAGCCGGTGCCATGAGCCGACGAAGCCACGCAACACTTCGGATCACTCTGCCCAGAGCCCGTGAGAGGGAGCGGCGGACACGCCGACGCCGACGACGGCCTCGGCTTTGGAGCCCGAGCGGGCAAGAGCCCGACAGGCCGACCGACACCGGCGGTCGTGGTGTGGAGACGACAACCTCGAACCTGGAGACGGACGACGATGGCGTTCACCGCAGAGACCGGGGACCACAAGGTCACACGAAGCGACATCTTCCTGGTCGATCCCCGAGCCCTGGAGGTCGATTGGAAGAAGAACCTCTCCCGCAACGGGGAAGAGCCGACCGTCGATGATGCCCTCATCGAGTTGGCCAGGGACATGATGCCCAGGAAGGGCCAGGGCGACTCCGAGGACGGCACGAGCGGCCAGCTCAACCCGATCCTGACCCGGCCCCTGCCGGACCGACGCCTCGAAGTCGTGGGCGGCTTCCGCCGGATGCGTGCGGCCCTGTGGCTCATCGAGTCGGGGAAGTGCCCGGACTTCAAGTTGAAGTACGTCGTCAGCCGCCTCTCCGACGCCGAGGCTGCCCTGGTGAATCTGAGTGAGAACATCCAAAGGGAAGACCCGAAGCCGATCCAGTTGGCCCACGCCATCCGGTCGCTGACCGAGGACTACGGGCTGACCCTCACGCAGGTCGCCGGTCGCCTCAAGAGGTCCGAGACGTGGTGCGGCAACCTGCTCAACCTCGTCATGCTCCCCACGCCCATCCAGGCGAGCGTGGCCAGCGGGCAGACCCCCGTCTCGGCCGCCCTCGAACTGGTGAAGCTTCCCGGCGACCAGCAGATCAAGGTCTTCGAGACCCTCACCGAGGGGGGCGGGAAGGTCACCGCAGCTAGGGTGAAAGCCAAGCGACAGGAAACACACGAGGCGACCGGCGAGGGCGAGCCGGTCCCCCGGACGCTCAAGCAACTCCGTGCCTTCCTGGAGGGCAAAACCGGCCCCGCCGACCCCGGCCACCGGCTCGCCGCCTACATGCTCGACTACATCTCCGGCAAGCGGTCGGGGGAGGCCATGGAGAGATACTGGGACCGGGCCTTCGCCGAGCCCGCCGGGCGTCTGACGGGCTGACACCGCCGGTCGGGGGGCGGTGAGACCCAACTCCCCCCGACCCGGAGGCAGTGCCTTGTACACGCTGACTTTGACGGCCGAAGAGCGACGGGCGTTCGACTGGGCGGGCGACCGCTACGCCGCCGGAGCGGTCGCCGACTTGCTGCGGGAGTGCATACCCGAGGGGCAGCCCGGATGGGAAGACGACGGCGACATCTCGTTCTTCCTCCCGGAGCACATGGCCTGGCGGGTCCGTGACCTCGCCGAGGAGGAGGGCAACGCCTGGCCGTGCTTCGCACCGGGCCTGGTCGAGAAGCTCAACGACCTGTGCTGGGGGATCGTCTGAACCCGGCGGGCGGGGTGCGGGGACTGGCCCCGCATCCCGGCCCGCCCGGACGACCTCTGACACCGGCGGTCTGGCCGACGGGGAGGGACGACGCAACGAGCCGACCGTCCCGAGACGGCGGACGGCGTTGCGGCCCCGTCAGGCGGGTGGGGCCTTCTTGTCGTAGGGGAAGCAGCCGACGAAGACGAGCGGGCTCTCGGGGGCAGGGTCCGGCGCACAGTGCTCGTGGTCGAAGAGAAAGAGGAAGGCGTTCGCCCCGGCGTTACCCGCCTCGTCCGCCGCCCGGCCCGCCGCCTCGATGAACGAGGATGACCAGGACGTGCCCCGGAGGAGTTTGAGGGCCGGTGGCCGCCCCGGCACGAACGCCGCCTCCTGGAGGTCGTGGTCGTAGGAATGGCGGGGTGCGGACCCGATCCGGTGGTCCGAGGCGAACCGGTTGATCGGCCCGTCGTCACCGTCATCGTCGTCGCCGTAAGACTCCTCCAGGTAGGCGTCGAACTCCTCCTCGGACGGGAAGTCCCCCAGCCACAGCGAGACGAAGCCGGCTCTTTCCATGGACGTTCTCCCCCGGTCGTTCGGCCCGGAGGTCGGGCGGACCTCATCCGGCGGGGTGGAGGGCCTGACCATTCCGAGGGCCTGATTCTACCGGTCGCCCACGCCACCCGGAACCCGCCGACACCGGCGGGCTGCTCGTCGAGGTCGCAAGGGGCGGCCCGAGAGGATCAACCCCGGACGGGAGTCGGTCATGCAGGCGGAATGCTATCGGCGGGGCCAGGGTGAGGTGGGGATCGTCACGAACGAAGGCAGGGTCTACGCCGCCTTCGGCTCATCGGTGCAGGGCCACAACGTCACCGCCTACACCCGCAACAAGGGCGGCCTCGCCCTCACGAGGTGGGACGGCGGGACGATGCTGGCCTGCCGGTCGGAGGTCGTGCGGGAGTACCACGACGGCTCCCTGGCGATCGTCTTCAGGCTCACGAACGACCGCTACATCGTCGGCTACGCCATGGGCGACGAGGGGATGCTCTTCCGGGGTGAGCTGCTCCTGGGCTGCGACGACGAGCGGGCACGCCGTGAGGCCGTTTCCCTGGCCGAGTACTGGGTGGGCATCGACGCCGAGGACGAGGCCGACCCCTGGCACGGCGAGCCGGGCGAGCCTGACGAGTGCGAGTTCTTCAGCCGGTGAAGGGGACGCTCCTGGCCATCGCCGAGGATGGCCCGGAGCGACACCGCCGGTCTCGGCGTCAACAACCACAACAGCGAGCAGGAGCGACCGCATGAGCCAGCAGGCGACAAGTCGAGTCAAGTTCCATCCCGGACAGGTCGTTGCAACGCCCGGAGCCCTTGAAGCCATCCGGGCCAGCGGGCAGAGCCCCGAGGTCTTCCTCGGTGCCCACCTCGAAGGCTTCTGGGGCGGCGACCTCTGCGACGAGGACCGCCGCCTCAACGACGAGGCCCTGATCGACGGCTCCCGCCTGCTGTCGGCGTACCGAACTCTCAGGGGCGAGAGGCTCTATATCATAACCGAAGCCGTCGGCGACGACGGGCGACGGGCCTCGACTTGCCTGCTCCTCCCCGACGAAATGTGACCCGACAACCGCCATCATGCTCGCCGACACCGCCGGGTCCGTCGTCGAGAATCCCGTCCTTAATGAGGATCAACCATGTCTGACCCGACCGAATCGACCCGCCGCCAGCTGCTCGCCGACATCAACGCCGCCCCCGGCAGTCGGGAGTACCTGGAGTTCAAACACGGCCAGGTCTGGGATACCGACCAGCTCCAGGAGGACTTCGAGGTGGTGGGCTTCATGGCCCCTCTGGTCGTGGTCCGGCGCAAGACCGACGGCGTGAAGGGTAGCCTGATGTTCCAGGGCTCGCCGAGGTTTTACTTCGGATTCTCCCCCCACCAGGGCTGAAGACCGAGCGGCTGACGCCGAGGCCCACCTGGCGGAGCCGGGCCTCGGTGCCATCTCGAAAGGCCCGCCACGTCGAGGGGAGACCCGTAGATTCTACGGGTCTCACCCATCATCTCCTTGCGGAAAGGCCACATGACCATACGTCAGCAGGTCGAGCGGGAGCGGCTCCTCGTGCTCCTGCTCTTCGCCGCCCTGACGTTGATCTTCTTCCTCGGCTGATCGGGGCCGGGCAAGGAGGCCCGTCCCGGCTCGCTCTCACCTCCCGACACCGGCGGTCGGGTCATCGGGACGAACCCATCCGGTGACCTGACGAGGGAGGTGCAGCGATGAGCGTCGGAGAGATCGACTGGCGGCACGAGGGGGAGCGGTTCGAGCGGGAGATCTACGGGCTGGTGAGGGCGATGATGGTCAAAGCGATGCGGCGGCTCAACCGTCCCTACATCGCCTTCGGGGACATGGTGGACGATGCAACGATCTTCGCCTGGCGGTCGTGGCGGTCGCTGCGGTTGCGGGGCCTGGAGCCGCAGAAGGTCGGCATCTGGGCCATCGCCGACCAGTGCGTGAGGATGGTGCTGGGGGGCGTCCAGTTCCGACCCGTGGGCCGGGGCGACCGCTGCTGGGCTGACAGCCCCTACAACCCGAGGAACGACTGCGAGGCCCACGACTTCGCCCCGTGGAACACCCCCGCCTCGCACGACGAGGGGCCGGAGGTGGTCGCCCTGGAAGACGACTTCACGGCGTGGCTGGAGACGCTCCCGGAACGAGACCGGGGAATCGTGACGGCCTACCGCAACGGGGCCAGCGATGCGGACGTGGCCGAGAGGTTCGGCCTCCGGCCCGAGGGGATGAAGTCCCGCCGTCAACGACTGGCGAAGTCCTTGGAGGGATGGCTGAGCCGATGAGCGGAAGATCCCCGCACCCTGCCACGGGGTGCGGGGATTCTTCGTTTCGGGAGGCCGATCATGCTCGTCTCGCATCATCACGGCGGTCGTCGGTACGTCGTCGAGTTCCCGGAAGGGACGAGGATTCATCGGTCGAGGGGGACTGGCATGACGTTGCTCCACGTGCCGTACAAGGGCCGGGACGTTTCCGTCTTCGACGAACCCGGCGAGCTGATCGTCCAGCTCGCCGAGGCCGGGAGATATGGCCTGCGCCTCCTGCGGGTGGAGCCCTCGGGCTCAGCAGGCTGAGCCATCGCATCCAAGCCGTCGCACGCATCGACACCACCGGTCGGGCCGTCGGAACCACACCAACGGCCCTGATCGGAGACGCAGACGATGAGCACGACCGAGGCGATCAACTGGGATGTCGAGCGGGAGCGGTTCGAGCGGGTGGCCTACCCCTTCGCCTTACGGGCTGCGAAGAGGGCATTCAAGGGGTGGCACGAACGCAAGCGGGACGACGCCGAGGCCGAGTTCCTGGCGAAGATGTGGGACCAGTGGGCGAGGCTCCTCCTGAAGGGCCAAGACCCCGAGCCGATGCTCTGGCCGCTGATCCACTGGGCGAAGCAGTGGGTCCGCTACGACCGTCGGATCGCCGGCCGCCCCCGCAACATCGACATTCAGGACTACCGGGCCGGGATGACCCAGCACCTCATGGACGGTCGTGGCCGACTCAAGCCGCATGAGCGGGCTGACCCGATCAACGGGTGGCTGGACTGGACGGGGCAGACACGGACGGATGACCCCGGTGAGTTGGCCGCCGCCCTTGAAGTGGCCGGGCTGACGCTTGAAGAGTACCTCGCCGCCTGACCGGCGGGCCGGGGGCGGCGGTCACGGTCGCCGCCCCTCTCCTCGGTCTCAAGGCGGATCGACACCGGCGGGGTGGTCGTCGGGGGACGGCCCCCCGGTGAAACCTACAGACATTTGGGAGACAGGCCATGACGACGATCAACGTGTTGACCCTCGGCGGCAAGTCGGCGAACCTCGGCTTCCTTCGAGCGGTGCGGGGCGATCGGGTCGAGGCCCCCGGCGGTGCCGTGGGCCGGTACGTCGGTCGGCGGGGCGGGCTGGACTGGGTGTGCTACGGGGACGACCCCAACTACCGCACGATGTGCGAGGCGTTCGACCATACTCTGACAGGCCGGTCGTGAGCAGGTGGTGCCGCATGTCGGCCGGGGCGGTGGAGATCACCGCCCCGGCCGACACCGGCGGGCCGTTCGTGGGGGAGATGGCTTTCTGACCCGGACCGGATCGTCGGCGGGGAAGACGATCCGTGTGAGCCCGGAGGTGAAGGCCGGGCGCAAAGTGGGAATTACAGAATTTCCAAGGCGTTTCTCGGTGAGCAGGGGGGGGGGGGGGGGGGGGGGGGGGGGGGGGGGGGGGGGGGGGGGGGGGGG
>CAZUZD010000015.1:26344-43643 GCA_964624465.1 uncultured Isosphaeraceae bacterium | reverse complement strand
CCGACCACCGGTCCGCGCTCGACCGCACCGCCGCGCTGGAGCAGGCCCACGCCGACGCCGAGGCGGCCGCCGGCAGCGCCGTCGCGCGGCTGGCGGCGCTCGAGGCCGACCTGCAGGCCGCCCACGGCGCGGCCGGCGAACGGCTCGCGATCCTGGCGCGCGGCTACGAGTCGGCCCGCACCGCCGTCGAGGCCGCCGAGCGGGCCGCCGCTGACCAGGACGCCCTGCTGGGCGCCCTCCGCTCCGAGCTCATCACCCACCGCCGCGACGCCGACGCCCTGCGCTCCGAGCTCGCCGCCCACCGCGACGGCGGCGCCGAGGCCGTCGCCCTCCGCGCCCAGGTCGCCGACCTCGAGCACGACCTGAAGGACGCCCGCGACGAGCTCCAGGTCATCCGCGACCAGCTCGACGGCCTCGGCATCCTCCTGCCCGACCTGTGAGCCGGCCGGTTCCCTCGCGATCCGGCCCGCGCCGCGACCGCCCCCGGGTCGCTCGTCGCCCCCACCGCGATCGGGCGGGACGGGTCGCGAGCCGCCGCGGCCGGACGGCCCGCCTCGACCGTCCCGTCGCAGGGTGAGCCGGGGGGCGCCGGCCCGCCGGGCCACCCGGCCGAGGTGCTCGCCACGGGCGCATGGGTGGGAGATCTCGGAGCTGCGGAAGTCGCCCGATCCCGGGGCGGGCTCAGCGCCCGTGCGGGCCGCCATCGGGTCCGGGGGCGGTCGCGAGCGCGCGGTTGCGGACGGCCACCGTCACCAGCAGCCGCGCCAGGCCGCCGAGCAGGACGGTCGCCACCGCGGCGTCGAGGGCCACCCAGATCCCGTTGGCCCGGTGCTGGACCACGTCGCGCACCGCGCCCCAGACGAACAGCCCGTGAACCACGCCCGCGATCAGCCCGAACAGCGCCGCCAGCCTCCAGAGCCCCCGCTCGGTGCGCCAGGCCGCCAGGCTCAGCCCCGAGGCGCCCAGCCACACGCTCACGAACGCCGAGATCAGCCCCGGCCCGTCGCGTCCCACCGCCAGGACCAGCACCACCAGGCCCAGCAGCAGGAACCAGGGCGAGCCACCGATCCAGGCCGCCACCCGACCCTCGGGCACCAGCAGCATCGGGCGGAGCCGCATGGTCGGAACGCTCCCCCAGGCCGTGGCCGATCTCGCGCGCGATGACGGCCGCGCTCAGGCCAGCGCCGGGTAGTCCGTGTAGCCGGCCGGGCCCGGCGTGTAGAACGTGGCCGGGTCGGGCGCGTTCAAGGGGGCCTCGATCCGCAGCCGCGCCGGCAGGTCGGGGTTGGCCAGGAAGCCCGTGCCGAAGGCGACCGCGTCGATCTGGCCGGCGGCGATGGCGCGAGCGGCCTCGGCGGCGCTGTAGCCCATGTTGGCCACCAGCGTGCCGCGGTAGTGGGCCCGGATCGGCCGCAGGAGTTCCCCCTGCTGCTCGCCCAGGAAGTCCGACCGCATCACGTGCAGGTAGGCGAGATTCAGCGGGTCGAGCATCTGCGCCACGTGCAGCGCCAGGGCGATCGGGTCGCTGTCGCGCATGCTGTTGTACGAGTTCAACGGCGAGATCCGCACCCCCGTGCGATCGGCCCCCACCACGCCCGCGACCGCCTCGACGACCTCCAGCAACAGCCGGCACCGGTTCGCCACCGACCCGCCGTAGGGCCCGGTGCGCCGGTTCGAGCCGTCGCGGAGGAACGCGTCGAGCAGGTAGCCGTTGGCGCCGTGGACCTCGACGCCGTCGAAGCCCGCCGCCTGCGCGTGCTCGGCCGCGCGGCGGAACCCCTCGATGATGCCAGGGATCTCGTGGTCCTCGAGCGCCCTGGGCACGACGTACGGCTTCTTGCCCTCGGGCGTGTGCACCGCGTCGTTGGTGATCGCCAGCGCGCTGGGGGCCACCGGCTGGGCCCCGCCGTTGAAGTACGGGTGACACGCCCGCCCACCGTGCCAGAGCTGCAGCGCGATGTGCCCGCCGGCGGCATGCACCGCGTCGGTGACGGCTCGCCACCCCGCCACCTGCGCCGCGTTGTAGATGCCGGGCTCGGCGTAGAAGGCCGAGTTCCCCTCCAGCACCATCGTCGCCTCGGCGATGATCAGCCCCGCCGTCGCCCGCTGCGCATAGTACTCCGCCATCAACGGCGTCGGCACATGCCCCTGCGCCGCCCGGCACCGCGTCAACGGCGCCATCCACACCCGGTTCGGCAACTCCAGCGCCCCGACCCGGATCGACTCGAACAGCGGCGCCATCGACATCGCGATCACCCTTCGTCCGCCCCGCGCCGGCCCCGGGTTCCTGCCATGGGACCCGGCAAACCCCGGCGGGCTCCGACGGATGCTACCCGCCCCGCCCGCGTCCTGACCACCCCGCGCGTCAACCGCCCCATGCCACCCTCGGGTCCGCAGCAGGGTCGCCCCGACGACTGGTTCGTCGGGGTCGCGCACCGATGGCGGCCCGGGATGGCCTCCCGCCTGCCCGGGGGACGCAGGAGTCAGATCCCTCCTGGGACGTCGGCGGGTGGCCGGGCTCTCGACTCCGGGTCGAGACCCCAGCTACCCGCCGATCGCTGATCTCACAACACAGCAGGCTCCGGTCCGGTACCTCGGGCCCCAGGTCGCGGCGCCAGCCCTGGTGGAAGCCGGCGACGAGCTCGGCCACCGACAGCCGGTCCAGCTCTTCGAGCATGCGCCACCCGAGTGGCTGGAGGTATTCTGTCAGGCACCGGGACGACTGTGGTGAGATGGTACCCGAATCGTGTCCGTGCGCGGCGGGCGGGCCAAGCCGGCAACAGGGCCTGGCGTTGGGCACGGTATGCTGAGCCGGATTGGAGGGTCGGTGGACCGTGTGCGTCTAGCGTCGCCCCTCACCACCGCCGGGGTGGGGCGCCGTCGAACTTGCCGGTGGGGGGGCTGAAGCGGACGGCGATCTGCCAGAGGAGGTCGGGCTGGTGCTTGGCGAGGAGGTACTTCATGACCACCTCGTCGGAGGGGGGCATGCCGGGGTCCTCGAAGACGACGCAGAGCCGGGCCTCGCCGCGGAGGGTGCGGGCGTCCCAGACCTCGATCAGCGCGTGCGGGCGGCGCGGGATGCGGTAGTGCTTGTCGCCGTTGGTGACGGTGACGCGGTCGAAGCTGCAGAACTCGGAGAACTCGCGGGGCTCGACCACGTCGCGGACCAGCTCGGCGGCGACCAGCTCGGGCACGCCGGTGACGAACGCGGCGGCGTCGAGCCGCATCGGCTCGTCGTCGCGGGTCGGCTGCGGGGCCGATTTCCCCTCGATGACCCGGGTGATCTCGGACTCGACCATCCGCGCGTAGCCCGCCCGCAGCGCCGCGTTCTCGATCACGAGCTGGGGGAACTTGGCCGCCTGGCGCACGACCTCGTGCGCGAACGCCGAGCACTCGCGCTGGAGCTTCTCCATCCAGAAGCGGGGCATCTTGCCGCGGTCGGCCTCGTCGTAGCGGAAGACGCGGGGTCCGACGTCGGGCACGGTCACCTCGACCTCGGCGCCCTGGCGCTCGACGGTGCGGACGACCGCGTCGTAGGCGCCCTCGCCGCGGAGGAACTTCTCGGCGGCGACCTGGTGGCCGTGGTTCTTGACCAGCACCCGGCGGTAGGTCGGCCTGGCGGTGAAGACGACCTCGCGGGCCGCGGCGTCGACGGCGCTGCGGCGGTCCTGGACGTCGATCTCCCAGCGGAGGTAGCCGGTGCGGATCATGGGGCGGGCATCGCGGGGCCGGGGCGGGGGCGGAGCCGGGACGAGGGCGCGAGCGCGGACGGCGTGGCCGCAACCCCGTGCCGGGTTAGGGACGGGGCGCGGGCGCGAAGGCGCGGCTGGGGGTCGGCGCGACGGGGGCGAGCCTCAGCCGCCCTGGATGGCGGGGACGATCAGGATCTCGGGTGCAGTGGCGTCGAAGGCCCGGATCGGCCGGGTCTGGCCAGGGCCGTCGAGGCGGAACGCCATGCGGCCGGCGGTGAAGTTCTCGGTGAAGGCGGTGGCGGCCGTCTCGACCGTCTCGGGCGCCTTGGGGTCCCACTCGGCCAGGCAGAGGTCGCCGTGGCCGGTCTTCAGCAGTCGCAGCTTGGCCATGAGGGGCTCGCTCCGTCGTCGATCGCCGTCTTCGGGCCGGGGCCCGGTTGCGTCGGATTCCGTCGGTCCGCGGCCGGGCGGAAGACCAGGGCCGTCGTGGCGGTATTTTACCCGAGTGCCGCACCGTGGGAATAGCACCGCCGGCGCCCCGATGCCCCCATGGGGCCCAAGCCCGGCGTCCCTCAGCGCTTCCGCCAGACCTCGATCGGCCCGAACCGGGCCTCGAACCGGTAGCGGGCGCGGACGACGCGGGTCAGCTCCGGCAGCGCCAGGTTCGGGTGGAAGCTGGGGCGGTCGGGGTCCCAGACCGCGACCGAGCCGGGCGGGGCGTCGGCCACGGCGGCGGCGTAGGCGGCCTCGAGGCCGGGGTCGACGAGCCACAGATACGGCAGGCCCGACTCGCCGCCCAGGGGGGACACCCGCCCCAGCGGGCCGTTGAGCGTCGGGAACGGGACGTTCCGCAGCAGGTCGGCGACCACCGTGCGGGCGTCGGTGGCCTGCCGCAGGTAGGCGAGCGTGCGGCGGTAGTCGTCCCAGGTGTAGGGGGAGTTGCCATCCAGGGGCGCCCAGTACGGCGCGACCCCCGGCGGCGGTCGCAGCGCCCCGCCGGGCCTGGCCAGCTCGGCCGGTGCGGCCAGGCTGGCCGAGGGGCTCCAGAACCGCGGCGGCTGCGGCACGAGCAGGGCCAGCGCCAGTAGCCCGAGCCCGACCGCGAGGCGGGCGCGGCCCCGGTCGCGAAGCCGGTCGAGCGCCAGGCCGGCGAGCGTGGCCAGGGCCACGCTCAGGACGAAGTTGCGGGGGTGCTCCAGGTAACGGTGCGGCTTGGGGTGCACGGGCGCGTAAGCCAGCACGAGCAGCAGCGCCAGGCCCCAGACCAGGGCCAGCCGCCGCCGGGCCGGATCGACCGACCGCCGCCAGGCCAGCGCGGCCAGGCCGACGAGCACCAGGGGCACGCGGACCGCATCGACCCAGCGCAGCCAGGCGGGCATCGTCTCGAACGGCCGCTCGCCGCGCGGGGGCACCGGCGGCAGCAGGCAGAGCTGCCGCAGGATGTCGGTGGCGATCCCGGCGGGTGTGACGCTGCTGTAGCCGGTGTTGTAGCCCGCCTGGCGCACGCCGCGCACCAGGTCGTCGAGCAGCCCGGCCACCGCCAGCGGCGCGAAGGCCGCCAGCACCGCCACCGTCGCGCCCGCCGCCCACGGCACCAGGCTCCGCACCCAGCCCGTCCAGCGCGCGCGGCAGGGGCTCGCCACGGTCGGACCGTCGAGGGCCGCCAGGGCCGCGACCGGGACGAACAGGATCGCGTGCGGGCGGATCGCCAGGCCCAGGCCGAGCAGAATCCCGGCCGCGAACCGCGCCCCGGCGCGGCCGGGCCAGGCCTGCGCCACGAGCACGCCGGCCAGGGCGAGCCAGGCGGCCTGGCTGTCGCGCTGGACGACCCGCGAGTAGTCCTGGTCGAGGTAGTAGCGGAGCAGGGCGACCGCGCCGATCAGGCCCGGCAGGGCTCCGCCGAGCCGGCGGCGGCTCCAGACGACCAGCAGCGCCACGAACCCGAGCAGGAGCATGGCGTCGGCGGCGTAGGGCACCGCCGGGCGGCCCCAGCCGAAGACCTGCCCGAGCAGCCAGAGCCCTTCGAGCTGGCCGGGGAAGTTGAAGCTGATCACGTCGCGGTACGGCAGCACGCCGCGGCTCCACCCCAGCGCCAGGGTGGCGTGGGTGTCGAGGTCGGTCCACCACGGCCAGGTCAGGTAGTGCGGCAGCCAGCCGGCGACGAGTGCCACGACGAGCGCCGCGGCCAGCACCGTCGGCGCGCGCCCGGTGGCCGGACGATCGTTCGGCGCGGAGCTGGGGGCGGGCTGGGCCAAGGGCGGGCTCGGCGGCGGGCGATGGGGGTCGGACCGGCGCCGGCGGCTTCCAGGGATCGGCCGGCGACCCGGATCATAGCCGCCGCCACCCGGGGCGACCAGGCAACGCCCGGGCGCCTGGCCGCTAGGAACGGCCCCCGGCGCCGGGCATAATGACGCGCCGGGGCCGCCCGCATCGACGGGCGCTCATCGGTGGGGCCTGCGCCCGCCGCCGGGCGTTCGACCGCGGCGCGGTCAAGGGATCCGGTCGCGATCCGGAGCGGACGGCGACGGCATCGCACGGCATGGCACTGCACTGAACCGACGGGAGGCACCGCGAGACCCATGACGACGGCACACACGGGCGGACCGGGCGCGTCGAACCGGCGGGGGTTCCTCAAGGGGGTCGCCGGCGCGGGCGCGCTGTTCACGATCGCCGGCACCAAGGCGTCGGGCCGGGTGATCGGCGCCAACGACACGATCCGGGTCGGCGTGGCCGGCCTGCACGGCCGGGGCGCCGAGCACGTCGACCAGTACTGCACGCTGCCCGGCGTCCAGGTCACGTACCTCATCGATCCCGACCTGCGGACCTTCAAGGACCGCGTCGCCACGGTGCAGCTCAAGGGGAACAACACCCCGAAGACCGTGCTCGACGTGCGGCGGGCGCTCGAGGACCGCGAGCTCGACGCGATCTCGATCGCCACGCCGAACCACTGGCACTCGCTGATGACCCTCTGGGGCTGCCAGGCGGGCAAGGATGTCTACGTCGAGAAGCCGCTGAGCCACGACGTGCACGAGGGCCGCGTGGCCGTCGAGGCCGCCCGCAAGTACGGCCGGATCGTGCAGCACGGCACCCAGGGCCGCTCCAGCGCCCGCTGGGCGCAGGTGGCCGAGATCGCCCGCGCCGGCACGCTCGGCAAGCTCAAGGTCTCGCGCGGGCTCTGCTACAAGCCACGGCCCCCGATCGGCTTCAAGGAGGACGCTCCGATCCCGGCGGAGCTGGACTATTCCCTCTGGCTCGGCCCGGCGCACGATCAGCCGTTCAACGCCAACTACGTGCACTACAACTGGCACTGGTTCTGGGAGTTCGGCAACGGCGACATCGGCAACCAGGGCGTCCACCAGATGGACATCGCCCGCTGGATGATCCCCGACGCCACCCTGCCGCGCTCGGTGCTGAGCGTCGGCGGCCGCTTCGGCGCCCCCGACCAGGGCCAGACGGCCAACACGATGGTCACCGCCTTCGACTACGGCGACACCACCCTGATCTTCGAGGTCCGCGGCCTCAAGACCGATCGCTACCGCGACGAGCTGGTCGGCAACATCCTGCACTTCGAGGGCGGCACGGTCACCGACCGGGCCTTCTTCCCCGAGGGCAAGGACGAGCCGGCCGACTTGCCGAAGGTCGAGGCGAAGCGCGGCCCGGGCGCGGGCAACCACTTCGCCAACTTCATCGCCGCCGTCAAGGCCCGCCGGCCCGAGGACCTGAATGCCGACGTCCTCGAAGGGCACTACTCGTCGAGCCTCTGCCACCTGGCGAACATCTCGTTCCGCCTGGGCCAGGTCGACCCGTCGCAGGTCGATCACCCCGACCTGACCCCCGAGCTGGGCGAGGCGTACGGCCGGATGCGCGAGCACTTGCTCGCCAACGACCTCTCGGAGCAGATCGCCGCCATGCAGTTCGGCCGCCGGCTGACGTTCGACCCCCGGACCGAGCGGTTCGTCAACGACCGCCAGGCCGACGCGATGCTCACCCGGTCGTACCGGGCGCCGTTCACGGTGCCCGAGCGGCTCAGCTGAGGTCGCAGCCGCGGGTCGCGGCCCCCGGCCGCGCCGCGCTGCGACTCGGGACGGGTTGCGGCGGGCGGCCCCCGAGCCGGGGGTCGTCCGCCGGGACCGGCACGAAGACGGGCACGGGCACCGGGACCAGCCAGACCGTGGGCCCGGTCGCCGTCACCGCGGGCCGCAGTGGCAGGCCCCCGGTGCCGAGCCCGGCGGCGGCGGCCGGCTCGGGCGGCGCGGGCGGCGGGGGGGGCTCGGGATGGTGTCCGGGCGCCTCGGGGGGCTGGCCGCGGAGCCGCTCGCCCAGGCCCTCGAAGACCTCGCCCAGGTCGCGGAACCGGGCGCCGAGGTTGGCCGGCAGGCCGGAGTCGAGGCCGCGGAACCGCTCCTCGAACCGGCGCTCGAACCGCACGAACGGCTCGTCCTCGGCCGGGGTGCCGTCGGTCTGGGCGTCCGCCTCGGGCCCCTCGACCTCGGCGCTGATGGCGGCCAGGTGCGACTTCGCCTGCGCCAGCCGGTCGGTGGCCTCGGCGTGGGCGTGCTTCGCCTGCTCGAACGCCTCGTGGGCCTGGTCGTGCTCGGCCTCCCAGGCGGCGTCGTGCTCGACGCGGGCGTCGAGCTGGGTGCAGGCGACCTCGCACTCCTCCAGCTCGGCGGCCGTGCGATCGACGCAGGCGGCGGCCTGCTCGACTCCGGCGGCGGCCACGTCGCGGGCGTGCCGGCCGACGCTCCGGCGCACGTTGCCGAGCTTGCGGAGCAGGTCGCTGGCCGTCGGCGCCTCGTCCGAGCCCGACAGGCGGGCGCGGAGCCTGGCCTGCTCGGCCTCGACCGCCTTGCCGGCCTCGCCGAGCATCGCGATCCGGCCCTGCACGGCGTTGAGCTGCGCCTCCAGCTCGTGCACCCGGGCCCCGGCCGTGGCGACCCGCGCCTTCGCCTGCTCGACAGCGCCGGGGGCGGCCGAACCGGCCCCGGCCTGCGCCGTCAGGCGTGCCAGGTCGCGGTCGCGGGCTTCCGACTCCTTGCGGGCCACGCCGAGCTGGAACCCGAGCTGGCGGGCCGCGTCCTCGAGCGCCAGGCGGCGGTCGCGGTACTGCTCCTGGATCTGCCGGACCACGTCGAGCCGCTCGCGGTCGGGGGCGACAATCATGACCTCGCCGCCCCGCCGCCCGGGGTTCGCCGGGCCGACGACGACCAGTGGCGGGCCCGGCAGCGGACCCGGTCGGGGCGCGATCCGCACCACCGTGCGGCCCTGCGGGCTCACCGCCACCCGCTGCGTCGGCCCGATCAGCCCGCGGCGACGGGCCCGCACCTCGTGCGCGCCGGGCGCGACGTGGAACGTGGCCTGGCCGGTCGCGTCGCGCGGCTGCTCCACACCGTCGACCTCGACCCGGACCTCGGGATCGGCCGCCTCCACCACCAGCTCGCCGGTCGCCGCCGGCGTGGTCGGGACCCACTCGCGGACTGCGGGGGTGAGGGCGGTGTAGGCCAGCAGCCCCAGACCCGCCAGCGCCGCCAGCCCGTACAGGGCCACGCTCCGCGCCCGTGGGCGGGACCCGGGCTGCTTGGCCGGGCCCACCCAGTCGACCGGCGAGGGCCCCACGCCCACGCCGCCGTGATCCTTGGGCACCGGGCCGGCCTCGAAGCCGAACTCGTGGTCGACCAGCGGCCGCCCCATCGCCTCCCCGCGCTGCCAGGCCGCCAGCCGGTCGCCCAGGAGGTGGGCCACCTCCTCGGCCGACTGGTAGCGGTCGGCGGGGTGCTTGGCCAGCAGGCGGTTGATGATGGCGTCGAGCCAGCCGGGGATCTCCGGATTCGACTCGCGGATCGGGCGCGGCAGCTCGTCGCAGACCCGCCGCAGCACCGCCGGCGTGTTCGGGGCCCGGAACGGCGAGCGGCCGGTGGCGATCGTGTACAGCACCGCGCCCAGGCTGAACAGGTCCGAGCGCGCGTCGACCGCCTCGCCGCGCGCCTGCTCGGGCGCCATGTACTCGGGGGTGCCCGCGACGACGCCCGCCTGCGTGAGCGACGGGTCGTCGATGGCCCGCGCCAGGCCGAAGTCGGTGATTTTCACCCGCTCGATGCCGTTCTCGAGCAGGATGTTGCCGGGCTTGATGTCGCGGTGCACCAGCCCCTGGGCGTGCGCGGCGGCCAGGCCGGTGGCCGTCTGCATGCCGATCCGGAGGATCTCCGCCACCGGCAGGGGGCCGTCGGCGTCGACCCGATCCTGCAGCGACTTGCCGCCGATGTACTGCATGACCAGGTACGGGAACCCGGCCTGCTCGTCGACGGCGTGGATCGTGACCACGTGCTCGTGCGTGATCGACGCCGCCGCCCGCCCCTCGCGGAGGAACCGCTTGCGGGCCGTGGCGCCAGCGGCGAGCTGCGGGGCCAGCACCTTGATCGCGACCACCCGGTGCAAGGCCGGGTCGAACGCCTTGAGCACGACGCCCATGCCGCCGCGACCCAGCACCTCCATGACCTCGTACGGCCCGAACTGCCCGATCCGGTCGGCCCGGTCGGTGGGGGCCAGGAACGCCAGGCCGGCGGGGTGCTCAGGGTCGGGCCCGTGACCCGGCGGCCGGTCGCCGGCCAGGTCGTCGGGGTCGAGGAACTCCGTGGCGCCGAACGAGCCGCTTGCCGTCCGGGACCCGGACCCGGACCCCGGGGCCGAGGTGCTCGCCTCGGTCGGTGGGTCGCCCAGCAGGCCGGAGTCGACCGTCACGGGGGTGGCGGGCAGGCTCCGGGCCCGGTCGAGCCGCTGGCGGTCCTCGGCGGCGAGCACGTCCAGGGTGCCGCGGCACCAGGCGCAGGCCTCCACATGGGCCTCGGCGGCCGTGCGGTCGTCGGGGCTCAGCCCGTCGGCCAGCAGGGCCCGCAGACGGTCGGGCGCGGGGCAGGGCGTGTGGCTCGGGTCCGGCATGGGGCTTCCCTCCGGTGCGGTTCTTCGACGCCGACCCGCCCGATCTTGGCGAAAATCTCCGCCGGAATTCTCCCGCGCCCCGGGTTCCGCGTCCAGGGTGCATTTAGTGAACTTTTGTACGAATCCCCGGCCAGGGGACCCGCCCGACCCCAGTCAGGGGAGGCCCGGTCGGCCCGAAATCCGGCCGTGGTGGCCGGATCCGTCGCCAGTTTTGGACGGAGTTGCCGCGTGCCGTGGCCTGAGCGTCCGCGTGGCCACGCCGACGGTTCGGAGGCCCCCCCAGGAGCGGACGGGGCACAGGCCACCGCCACGTGGCCACGCTCCGCTCAGGCCACGCCACACGAGGAGGCCAGCTGGACTGGATCCCGACCGCCATCGGTGTGGTGTGGCCTGAGCGTCCGCGTGGCCACACCGACGATTCCGAGGCCACCGCGAACGTGGCCAGTCTCCGACGGTGCCGCCGTGTGGCGTGGCCTGAGCGTCCGCATGGCCACGACGACGATTTCGGAGGCCACCGCGAACCTGGCCACGCTCCGCTCAGGCCACGGCACACGGCACACGGCGACCGACGACGCGCCCGTCGGTCGGATTTCGCTGCGATCCTCCGACAGACGGGAGGGCTGATCCGCCGGGGTGCGGGGGTTCCGGCCAGGGGGCCTCGGTTCACGGCCGGAGCAAGGGACTGGCGGGGGCCTGGGCCGGGTCAGGACCGGAGGCGGCGGGGTCCGGGGGCAGCGGCTCGGGGGGGAGCCCGGCGGGGCGGCCGACGGCGAGGTCCGGGAAGCTGGCTTCGAGCTGGCGCTGGAACGCCCGGTCGGCCTGGAAGGAGCACTGGATCCCGTGGTTCGGGTCGGGAGTGGGGCGGGCGAGCTCCTTCAGGGCCACGCTCGCGTCGGCCTCGGCACGGGCCAGCTCGTCGTGGGCGCGGGTCCGGGCCTCGGCGGCGGCCGCTTCGGCGCGCTGGGCCTTCGCCAGTGCCAGCCGGCCCTCGTCGCGCTCGTTCGAGGAGACCCGGCCGACCCGGAACTTCAGCTCCAGCAGCTCCATCTCGGTCTCGGCGGCCCCCCGCGCGGCGGCCGTCCGCTCCTGGATGGCGGTGGCCTCGTCGACCCGGGCCCGGGCCAGGGCGGTGCGGAGGCCGATCAGGGCGCGGGCGGCGCCGGTCAGCACCTGGCGGTCCGCCACGGCGGTCGAGGCGTCGTTCGGCCCCTGGAGCTGACGGAGCCCAACGTCGGCCACGCGCTCAACCGCCCGGTGCCGCTCCACCATCGTCTGCAGGGCGGTCGCCCGCGCGTCCAGCTCCCGCACCCGCGCCGCCGCCTCGACCACGGCCACCTGCGCCCGATCGCGGTCGGTGCCCGGGATTCGCCCACTCTCGAACTGGGTCTCCGCCCGCTTCGCCTGCTCTGAGCGGAGCTCCCCCTCCTGCTGCGCCACCTCCCGCTCCTTCCGCACGGCCGCGAGGTCCGCCTCGCACCGCTCCGCGCCCCGGCGGCTGTCCTCCCGCAGGCCACGCACCTGCTCCAGCCGCACGCGGTCGGCGGTCCCGGCGCTGGTGGCCATGCCCGCGCGAGCGGGCTCGACCCGGTGCGGCCGGACGTTCGGATCCGAGGCCTCGGGGGCCGGCGCGGCGATCGGTTGCCGGGCGCTCACAGCCGCTGGATCGCTCGGGGGCTGGCCACCCTCCGCCGGGGCGACGATCCGGGGCGGGTTGCCGTCGGGTTCGAGTCCCACGCGCACGGTGCGGCGGCCGTTCCGGCTCACCTCGACGAGCTGGATCGGGCCGGGCTGGCCGTGGCGGACGGTGCGGAGCTGGTGGGGGCCGGCCTTCAGGCGCAGCTCCTTCACGCCGCCGCCGCTCAGGACGAGATCGTCACCGTCGATCTGCACCACGGCCTCCGGGTCGTCGAGCTCGAGCACGAGCGTGCCCTCGGCCGTGCGGAGCCGCAGGACGGTGGCCAGCAGCGGGCCCAGATGGGTGACGCCCGCGGCCTCGCCGGCGCCCAGCAGCGTGAGCCCGAGCAGGCCGGCGGCGGCGGCCAGGGCCAGCCGCCGGGGTCGCGACGCGACGCGACGCGCCGGGACCAGCAGGGCCGTCGTCTCAAGTGGTGTGGTCGCGGTGGCGGCGGCGCTGGCCGGCTGCTCGCCGCGCTGGAGGGCGGCGAGGTGATTGCCGAGGAGGCGGGCGACCTCGGCGGCGGTCTGGGGGCGGTCGGCGGGATGCTTGGCCAGGAGCCGGTTGATGATGGCGGCGAGCCAGCCGGGGATGTCCGGGTTCGACTCGCGGATCGGGCGCGGATCCTGATCGCTCACGCGCCGCAGGACGGCCATCGTGCTGGGGGCGCGGAACGGGGAGCGGCCGGTGGCCATCGTGTACAGGACGGCCCCCAGGCTGAACAGGTCGGCGCGGGCATCCACCGCCTCGCCGCGGGCCTGCTCGGGCGCCATGTACTCCGGCGTGCCGGCGACGACGCCCGACTGGGTGAGCGAGGGGTCGTCGATGGCGCGGGCCAGTCCGAAGTCGGTGAGCTTCACCCGCTCGACGCCGTTCTCCAGCAGGATGTTCGCCGGCTTGATGTCGCGGTGCACCAGCCCCTGCGCGTGCGCCGCCGCCAGGCCGGCCGCGGCCTGCATGCCGATGCGGAGGATCTCCTTGGGCTCCAGCGGCCCGTCGCGACCGATCCGCTCGTGGAGCGACTTGCCGGCGATGTACGGCATGACCAGGTACGGGAACCCCGCCTGCTCGTCGACGGCGAAGATCGGCACCACGTGCTCGTCGGCGATCGACGCCGCCGCGCGGGCCTCGCGCAGAAACCGCTTGCGCGCCGTGGCCCCGGCGGCGAGCTGCGGCGCCAGCACCTTGATCGCCACCACCCGGTGCAGGGCCGGATCGAACGCCTTCAAGACGACCCCCATGCCGCCCCGGCCCACGACCTCGATGACCTCGTAGGGGCCGAACTGGCCGATGCGGTCGGCCCGGTCGGTGGGGGTGAGGAACGCCAGCCAGGCGGGGTGCTCGGGGTCGGGGCCGTGCAGGCGGGATGCCTCGGGCGCGAGGGAGTGCGAATCCGTGGCGTCCGCTGGCGGATCGCCGGGGCCGGGGTCGCGGTCGGTGGGCGGGGTGAGGTCGCGGAGGTCGCGCCAGTCGCGGTCGTCGGCCGCGAGCTGTTCGAGCCGCACGCGGCAGGCCTCGCAGCGCCCGATGTGCTCGGTCAGCTCCGCCGGCTCGTCGCCGTCGGACCCCTCGTCGAGCAAGAGCAACCGCAGCCGCTCGGGGTCGGGGCAGGGGGGATGGGTGACGGGTTCGGACATGGCTCGGGGCTCCTGAAGGGATCGGCGTGACGGTCGGTGCGGAATGGAATCGGCGGCCGCTGCGATGGGCTGGCCGGGGTTGCGGTCCGCCAGCGGACCCTGGCGGGCGCCGGGGAAGCTGGGGTCCGAGGACGGACCCCAGCCACCCAAGAGGGCTTCGGTTTGGTCTTGAGGACCAGGGACACGCGACACATGGATCCGGGGTGGCTGGGGTCCGCTGGCGGACCCCGGGAGAGCGCTGGAGCCGTAGGGTCCGCTGTGCGGACCATGTCTGGAGCCGGTCCGCACAGCGGACCCTACGAGAACTCAGGGGCCCGGTTCGGGCGGCTCGTCGCCGGGCTCGAAGGGGGCGACCAGGGTGCGCAGGCGGGCCATGACCCGGCTGCGGGCGACGTAGACGGCGCCGGCGGACAGGCCCAGGTCGGCGGCCACCCGCGCGACGGGCTCGTCGGCGACGGCCGTGCGCCAGAAGGCCTGCCAGGTGGTGGGCTGGAACCCCGGCTGCACCTGGGCCAGGGCCCAGGCCAGCAGCCGGCGGCGGTGCTCGGTGTCGAACAGCGAGCAAAGCGCCGGGTCGGCCGAGGGGTCGCGATCGGGCAGCTCGGCCAGGCGGTCGATGTTGGCGGTGTCGCCGGTGCCGCGGGGGTGGCGGTCCAGGGCGATCAGGGCGTTGAGGATCCGCCGCCGCGCGATCGTCGCCAGCCAGGCCCGGAACGACCCGCGAGCGGGGTCGGCGTCCCAGCGGTCGATCGCCCCGGCCACCGCGCGGAAGACCTCCTGCTCCAGGTCGGCCGCGTCGGCCGCCTGCAAGCCCCGGCGCCTGGCCAGGTCGCGCACCAGAGGTCCGTACAGGTCGACGAACTCGGCCCAGGCGCGCCCGTCCCGCGGGTCACGCAGGCGGACGATCAGGCTCGGTCGCGTCGCGGGCACCTCGGCCATCGGCAGTCCCTCCGCAGAGGTCTCACAGCCGACCGGCCGGTTCCTTACAGCCGTGGCCCGGATTTTCCCAGCGCCCCCGCGCCGGGGTCCAGCCCGCCGGGGACCGGCGTGGCATTGGAATTCGCGCGGCCGATTGCTCTCCCGCTGGCCGGCTGGCGGGCGGAGTCGGGGCCCGAACGGGATTGCCGGGCCGGGCGATTGCGGGTATTTCCTCAAGTCGGACGCGACGACGTCCGACACGCCCCCCGGCGACCGGGGCCCGGATCAAGGATGAGTCCGGGCGCGTCGGGGTGGACGATCGATGGCGAGTCACGGCCCGCGGGGCGCCCTTCCGGGGCGTGGCGGCGGGCCCGACCGCCCCCATCTCGAGGTTCAACCAGGGAGGGTTGGATGCGCGAGGCACTCGGACCGTTGGCCCGCCGTCGCGGCGTGGTGCTGGCCCTGGCCGTGCTGGTGACGATTCCTGGCCTGGCCCTGGCGGGCGAGAACCCGCTGGCGCCGCCCGACACGAGCAGCCCGCGCGCCACCGTGCTGAGCTTCCTGGCGCGGGTCGAGGAGCTGGCCCGGATCGCGCGGGAGGATGTCCACAGCTCGACCCGTCGCGCCCGGATTGCGCCCAAGGCGATCCAGCTCATCAGCTGCTTCGACATGCGCGAGCTCGCCCCCTCGATCGCCGAGGAGCAGTGCTTCGAGGCCGCCGTGCTGCTCAAGGAGGTCTTCGACCGCGTCGAGCTGGCCGACCCCCACGGCTACCCCGACGCCGAGGCGGCGCACAAGCAGGACCTCGAGCGGTTCCGGATCCCCGACACCGAGATCTGCCTGGTGCGGGTCGACTCGGGCCCCCGCAAGGGCGAGTACCTGTTCAGCACCGAGACGGTCGAGCAGGCGCCGCAGTTCTTCGAGCGGGTCCGATCGCTGCCGTACCACGCCCGCGCCACCACCCGCGGCCTGTACGAGCTGTACGTCGGCCTGCAGGGCTGGCTGGTACCGAAGGCCTGGATCGAGGCGCTGCCGGGGTGGACGCAGGTCCGGATCTCGGATCACGCCCTCTGGCAGTGGCTGAGCCTGGCGGTCTTCTCGACGCTGGGCGTCGCGCTGGTGGCGCTGAGCTACCGGCTCGGCCGCCGCGGCCCGCTGAGTGACCGCGCCGTGGGCGGCGTGCTCCGGCTCGGCTTCCCGATCGCCTGGATCGCCGTGGCGACCACGCTCGACTGGATCTTCAGCAACCAGATCCGCATGACCGGCACCGCGCTGATGACGCTGAAGGTCATCTTCCGGCTCCAGCTGTTCCTGGCCGGCATCGTGATCGCGCTGACGGTCGTCAACCGGGTCTCGAACCTGGTCATCCGCTGCCAGCGGCTGCGGCCCGAGGGGGTCGACAGCCAGCTCGTGCGGCTGGGCTTCCGCGTGCTCACGATCCTGGTCGTGGCCTGGATCGTGGTGATGGCCGCCGACTACATGGGCTTCGCCGTGGCCCCGTTGATCGCCGGCCTGGGCGTGACCGGCCTGGCCGTGGCCCTGGCGGCGCAGCACACCGTCGAGAACCTCATCGGCGGCATCGTCCTGTTCGCCGACAAGCCGATCCGCGTCGGCGACCTCTGCCGGTTTGGCGACGCCGAGGGCACCATCGAGCAGATCGGGCTGCGCTCCACCCGTGTCCGCGCCACCGACCGCTCGCTGATCACCATCCCCAACGCCGAGTTCGCCAAGCTCCAGCTCGTGAACCTCTCGCAGCGCGACCGGATGCTGCTCAAGACCGTCTTGCAGCTGCGCTACGAGACGACCGCCGACCAGCTCCGCTACGTGCTGGCCCGCCTCCGCGACCTGCTGGCCACGCACCCGGCGATCGCCGACGACCCGCTGCGGGTCCGGTTCGTCGGCTACGGCGCCTACTCGCTCGATATCGAGGTCTTCGCCTACGCCCTGACCCGCCAGAGGGCCGACTTCCTGGCGATCCAGGAGGACCTGCTGCTGCAGGTGATGGACCTCGTCCGCGACGCCGGCACCGGCTTCGCCTTCCCGTCGGCGATCGAGTACGCGGCCAGCGACGTCGGCGTCGACCCCGACCTCGCCCACCGCGCCGAACTCCAGGTGCAGACCTGGCGCGACCAGGGCCTGCTCGCCTCCGCCGGCTTCCGCGACGAACCCGCCGCCGCCCCCGGTCCGGCCCCGGCCCCGACCGCGACCCCGATCGCCGCCGACCTCGCCCGCTCCCCGCTCGTGCGCCGCGATCCCGCCTCCGCCCCCCGCCCCCACGGCCCGCTGACCCTCAGCCCCCGCGAGGCCACCGAGGGCCCCTCGCGCCGCTGAGGCCAGCCCCGGCCGCAGCCAGCCCGCGAACCCCGAACTGCCTCCAATCTGGTGTGCCGTGGCCTGAGCGCAGCGTGGCCACGCTGCGGTGGCCTCCGCGGCGTCGTCGT
>CAZUZD010000015.1:22000-26334 GCA_964624465.1 uncultured Isosphaeraceae bacterium | reverse complement strand
GGTGGGCGGGGCCCTGCGCGCGGGGGGCCCCGGCGGGGGGGCCCCCCGCGTGCGCTGGGGGCCCCGCCGGCCCTCAGGCCACGCCACGCGGGCTCCGACGGTCCGGCCCAGATGATCCGGAGGCGCAGTCGGGCCAGTCCACCCGACACAACGAGTGGACCGGCCCGGCCGCAGTCGGCTCACTCGCCGTAGTAGTCGATCATCTGCTGCAGGGCGCGGGTGCAGACGGCGCAGAAGGGCTTGCGGCCCTTGGAGAACATGATGCAGTCGAGGCTGGGGCGGTACAGGCCCTTCGAGGCGTAGCCGGCGCCCTCGAAGGCCCCCACCGTGCCGGCCAGCGGGCTGCGGTCGAGGTCGGCGCCCAGCTCCTCGGCGTTGCGCAGGGAGAGGGTCTCCAGCTCGGCCTTGAGGGCGTCCACTTCAGACGCGGGGGCCTGGGCGCGCATGGCGGCGGCGATGCGGTCGTTCAGGTCGCCGCGGCGCTTCTGGAACGCGGTGTCCTTGGCGTCGTACTCGGGCTTGGCCCAGGGGGTGGGCAGGGGGGTGCCGGGCTTGATCAGGTCGCGCCACTTCAGCTTGGCCGGGTCGAGCAGCGCGGTCACGTTGGGCTCGGCGGGCTCCACCCCCGGGGGGTAGAAGTCGTTGTAGGCGACCGAGGAGGTGTAGTACTCATCCGCCAGCGCGGCGAACGTGTGGCCGAACTCGTGCAGGAACACGTACGGGTGCCACTGGTTGTCGCTGGTGAAGGTGCAGTACAGGTTGTAGATCCCCCCGCCTCCATAGCGCGGGTGGTTGATCATGATGTACAGGACGTCGTACGGCACGTGCGCGGCCACGTCGCGGAGGGCCCGGTTGTCCTCGGTCAGCAGGTAGCGCTCCGAGCCCAGGGCGTCGAAGCTGGCGCCGACCGAGGTCGCCTTCCAGACGCCGCGGCCGGGCTCGTCGCAGCCGGATTCCTGCGAGGGCTGCCAGACACCGCGCACGTTGAACTTCGCCTTCGCGCTCTTGAACGGCTCCTGGGTGAACAGGATGGCATTGAACCGCTCCAGGTCGGCCACGAGCCTGGCGCGGTCGGCGGCGGTGTACCCCTCGGCGACGATGGCGACGTCGACCCGGCCGTGCGGATCGCCCGACTCGTGGAGCGCGAACGTCTCGACGCCGGCCGTCAGCGGCTCGCGGCTGACCGTCACGGCGTCGGGGTCGATCTCGGTGGCCAGCAGCGTCGTGTGGCTGCCGTCGCGCTGGCGGACCTTGAGCGCCAGCCGCACCTTCCCCCTGGGACACGGCACCAGCACCGACTCGTGGTACGAGCGGGCGACCCCCTCGGCGGCCGGGGTGGTGGTGCGGTACTCGCCGAAGTACGTGTCGTAGCGTCGGCTGTAGAGCAGCTCGCCGGTGGCCGGGTCGGAGAGCTCGACGACTGAGCGGCCGACCGGGAACGGGTCGTGACGGTGCGTGCGGCTGCCGGCCCAGGTGCCCTGGCGGATCAGGCGGTCGAGGGTCGCGAACTCGGCCTTCGCGTCGCCGCCGTGCAGGTAGTCCACCCGCAGGGTTTCGTCATGGAACCGGGCGGCGAAGGCCGCCAGCGCCGGGTCGGCGGCGGGCGCGGGCTCCTGGGCCGGTGCTGGCGTGCTGGTCGGGGCGGCAACCAGGACCAGAGCCACGAGCCAGAGCGGACGGCGATGCATGGCGAGGCACTCCCGGGATCAACGGCGGGCACGCGAGGGCCCTCCGGACCGGGATCGGGCGGCCAGCCCCGGCCGACCCAGGTCGGGTCGGATCCGGCGGCATCGGGGCGCGCGAAGGGGCCGGTCGGTCGGGCCAGGACACGGCCCGATTGGATCCGATCGGCGGGGACGCCGCCAGCGGGGCGCGGGGGTGCCGGAGCAGGTCCGGTCAGCGGCGGGGCCGCGACTCGTCGACCCGGATCGGGATCGGCACGGGGGCCGGGGACTGGAGCTGATCGAGCAGCCACCGCAACAGGCCCAGCAGGCCGAAGCCTGCCAGGCAGCCGGCCGCGTTCAGAAGAACGTCGTCCACGTCGGCGACCCTCCGCCGGGAGAGGAACTGGGCCACCTCGATCGCGAGGCTGGCCACCGCGCCCAGGCCCACGGCGCCAAACGCCGTGACACGCCAGCGTACCACCAATGGCGCCAGGGCGCCCAGGGGGACGAACGCCGCCAGGTTCCCGCCCAGGTTCCGCACCATCTCCGGGCCGCCCAGGGCCCAGTAGTGCGCCACCGTCGCCAGCGGCCGCAGCCGCAGCGACGAATCGGGCTGGGGAAACGCGAACAGCGTCAGCTTCAGCAGCACGAGCAAATAGCCTGCCAGCGCCAGCCGGGCGAGCGTCCGGACCAGATCCGGGGGTTCCCCGGGACGGTTGGCAGTCGGGGGGCCGGTCGTCGGGTCCACGGCGTCACTCGGGGTGCAGGCGGGCCGCGATCCAGGAGGGGAACGGGAAGGGCGGCCGGACGACCGCCCGACTCATGCTATCGGCCGCGCCCGGGTCGCGGCTGCACCCCGCGCGCCGTGGCCATCGGGGGGGCCAGGGGTGTTCCGGCGAAACCCGTTCCGGGGAATCGGGTTGCGGCGGCCGGCCGGGCGCCGGAATGCACCGGGGGCCCGGGCCGGTTCTCCGGGTCGGTCACCTGGGCCGGCGGCGCACGGCGTAGCCATAGGAGAGGGCCCAGTGGGGCTCGGCGCCCAGGGTCTGCTCGGCCTTGAGCGCCCAGTACGGCTCGCGGAGCAGCTCGCGGCCCAGGAGCACCAGGTCGGCGTCGCCGCCGGTGACGATCTCGTCGGCGTGGTGCGGCTCGGTGATCAGCCCGACGGCGCCGGTGGCGATGCCCGCCTGCTCCCGGATCTGGCGCGCGAACGGCACCTGGAATCCGTGCGCCACCGGGATCGTCGCCCTGGGCACCAGGGCGCCCGAGGAGCAGTCGATCAGGTCGACGCCCAGCGGCTTCAGGGCCCGGGCCAGCTCGACCGACTGCGGCAGGTCCCAGCCCCCCTCGACCCAGTCGGTGGCCGAGATCCGCACGAACAGCGCCGCCTCGGCGGGGATCGCCGCGCGCACTGCCTCGGCCACCCGCAGGGGCAGGCGCATCCGGTTGGCCAGGCTGCCGCCGTAGGCGTCGTTGCGCTGGTTGCTCAGGGGCGAGAGGAACTCGTGCAGCAGGTAGCCGTGGGCGGCGTGGATCTCGATGACCCGGAAGCCGGCCCGGATGGCGCGCCGGGCCCCGGCGACGAAGGCGACGACGATCTCGTCCAGGCCCGCCTCGTCGAGCGGCACGGGGACGGGGTCCCCCTCGGCGAACGGGATCGGGCTCGGGCCGACGACCGTCCAGCCCCCCTCGGCCGGGGTCTTGAGGCTGGCGCCCCCCTCGAACGGCACCCGGCAGCTCGCCTTGCGGCCGGCGTGCGCCAGCTGGATGCCCGGCACCGCCCCCTGGCTGTTGAGGAATCGCGCGATCCGCGCCAGCGGCTCGGCGTGCGCGTCGTCCCAGATGCCCAGGTCGCCCGGCGTGATCCGGCCGTCGCGGGTCACCGCCGTGGCCTCGACGATCACCAGGCCCACGCCGCCCACGGCCCGGCTGCCCAGGTGCACCAGGTGCCAGTCGGAGGCGAACCCCTCGTGCGCCACGTACTGGCACATCGGGGCCATCGCGATCCGGTTCCGCAGGGTCACCCCCCGGATCGCCAGCGGGCTCAGCAGGTCGATCTGTGGCACCTCGCGGTCGTGCTCGGCCTCGGCAGATCCACCCGGCTGCGGTTGCGGCTGCGACGGTCCAGACTCGGTTCGGCTCATCGGTCGAGCAAACTCCCCGAGCCCACCGGCCCGGCGCTAGGACGAGAGAACGGGAACGGGACCGCCCACGGCGCGGCCGGCCGGGCGCGGACGACGGCTCCCGGGCCGGCACGTCGCGTGCCGCCCGGTGCCCCCCACGCATCCCCACGGCCCGACCCCTCGCCAGGGCGGGCCCCATCTTACCGACCCGCCCCCGATTCGCGACCCCACCCGGTCAGAGGCCGGGAGATCCCGGCCGGCGCTGCCCGTGCGCAGACCCGGGCCGTCATGGTCAGGCTCCGCAGGCCAGTCCTCCGTCCGTGGCTGGCGGGTCCGGGCTCCGCCAGGCGGAACCCGGGCACCCGGGCGGTTCCGGGGTCGAGCCAGTGACCGAGCCGCTGGCGACCCGCGAGACGGGATTGCCGTGTGCCGTGGCCTGTCGCGCGCCGGGGCCCCGTGCCCGCCCCCCCCGCAACCCTCGGGGGGCCCCCTATCATTGGGGGCCACCACTAAACCCTGCCTATGAATTGACCCATTCCTGACTTTA
>CAZUZD010000015.1:0-21990 GCA_964624465.1 uncultured Isosphaeraceae bacterium | reverse complement strand
ACACGGATGCGGCGAACTCCCGGAGGGCGGATCCGCGGAGCGTCATCCGCCGCACCGGGTCGGCGGCCTCGGAATCGTCGTCGTGGCCACGCTGCGCTCAGGCCACGGCACGCCAGACCGATCCTGGGCCGGGGCGGGGTCTCCGGGCTCCGTCAGGCGGAACCCGGGCACCCCGATCGGATCGGCCGGGGAGCGAGGCTCAGCCGCGCTTCGGGCTGCTGGCGGGGGTGGCGGTCTTCGCGTCCTGGTCGTCGTCGTCATCCTCGTCGTCGTCGAGGACCGGGGCGCTGGTCTTCTTGGCCTTCTTGTCGGAGCGGGCGGTCTCGGGCCTGGGGGCGGGCAGGATCTTGTGCATCTGCTCGACGACCGGCTTCCTGGGCAGGCTGGCGCTCTCGGGGCCGAGCACCCGGGCGACGCTGATGCCGGTGTCGGCGTAGTAGGCGGCGTTGGCCTTCTTGTCGACGTGCACCATGCTGCCGCCGAGCTTGGCGCCGGCGTAGGCGCCCTTGCCGCGCGAGTAGACGAGGATGTCGGCGCTGAACTTCGGGTCGGTGCCGGCCGCCACCCCCCGGCCGATCGGGCCGATCGAGGCCGAGGCCCCCGCGCCGAACGTCAGCTTGCTCCCCTTGCCCGACATCAGCCGGCGGATCGTGTCCAGGTCGCGGAACACGAGCAGCACCTCCGACCCCTCGGCGCCCGCCTGGAGGCCGAAGCTGCCGCCGGTGACCGTCAGGAACACCGGGTTGGTCCAGGCCCCCTTGGCGTCGCGGATCATGAGGATCCCGTGCCCGCGCGAGCCGCCGACCAGGAACCCGCCCTGCACGACCCTCGGGAAGATCGCCACCCCGCGCGCCTCGCGGAGCAGGCTGCTGGGGATCCCCTTCTCCTCGTCGTTGACGAACTCGCGGAGCAGCTTGTACGAGCCGAGGACGATCTTGTCCTCCTTGCTCGTCGGCTTGTTCGACGGCCCCAGCGCGGTGGCGCCGTCGCCGCCGCCCGCCCGCGCCGGCACGGCCGCCAGCGTCAGGCCCAGGCCCAGGGTCATCGTCGCCAGGCCGCGGGCCGTCCGGCCCATCAGGGTGCGCAACACGGGAGGCTCCTTCCTCAGGGGTGCGGTGTCTCGGGGGGATCGATCCTCTCGATCCGGCGCGGACCGCCGGCCACCCCGCTCCGTCCCCCGGCAGCGGCGCCGACGCCCTCGCAGCCGTCCTCGTAACGCAGACCTCAAAACCTGTCAACCCAATCCGGTGGCCGGATGATTCCGCCCCCCGGGCCGCAACCGACCCGACGGAAACCGCTCCGGTACCGAACCCCGGCCCTGCGGACCTGGCCCCGGCGGATCCCGACCGATGTTCGGTCGCGGGCGCCCCGGGCCACCCCGTGGCCCCGGCACGCCCGCGACGGCCGCGTTCCCCCGGAACGGCTTGCCTGGACCAGCCGGGGCGACTAACGTGATTCACTTGACAGATCTTGTGAAATGAACCGTTCCGGGGCCCCGCCGTGACTCGACCGCCGGTGCTGGACATCGACACCGAACCCGAACCCGATCCCGACACCCTGCGACAGCTCGGGCCGCTGGCAGCGCTGGCCGGGGTCTGGGAGGGGCGGCAGTCCCTGGACGTCCATCCGACGGTCGACGGGCAGCATCAGGAGCCGTACGTCGAGCGCGCCGAGCTCGAGCCGATCGACGCCCAGACCAACGGGCCCCAGCTCTTCTACGGGCTGCGGTACCACACCCGGATCACGCGACCGGGCGCGGTGGACATGTTCCACGACCAGGTCGGGTACTGGCTCTGGGAGCCCGCCACCGGCACGGTGTCCCTGACCCTGGCGATCCCCCGCGGTCTGGTGGCGCTGGCCAGCGGCCCCGCGACGCCCGCCGCCCGCCGCTTCACCCTCCGCGCCGGGCGCGGGTCGATCACGAACGGGATCCTCGCCAACCCGTTCCTCGACACTGCCTTCCAGACCACCGCCTTCGAGATCACGGTGACCGTCGAGGCCGACGGCTCCTGGTCCTACGAGCAGACCACCACCCTGCAGATCCAGGGCCGCAGCGCCCCGTTCCTGCACACCGACCGCAACACCCTGCGACGGGTTGCCGCCCCCGTCCCCAACCCCACGGCCCTCCAGGCCGCCCGGACCCCGTCAGCGTCCGTCTGACCGCGCGCCGCGCCATGACGCCCGCCCCCATCGTTGTTGATCCCCCCGGATCGCGGAGCGCGTCCGATCCCCGATCGCCCGGGTTCGCGTCCGGGGGCAGGTTGCCCGCGATCCCGCAGGGCGCCGGGGAAGCCGGGGTCCGCGAACGATCCCGCCACCTCGAAGGGTCGTCGTCTCGGCCCACGAACCGGGTGACCCGGATCACTCGGCCACGGCCCGCTGCACCAGCGCGGCGATCTGCTCGGCCACGGCGTCGGTGACCTCGGTGAGGGCGAAGGCGACCGGCCACATCGGGCCGTCGTCGAGGTGCGCCTCGTGCTGGAATCCGAAGGTGGCGTAACGGGTCTGGAACTTCGAGGCGGCCTGGAAGAAGCAGAGCACCTTGCCGTCCCTGGCATAGGCCGGCATGCCGTACCAGAGCTTCGGCGTCAGCCCCGGCGCACTGGCGCGGACGATCGCGTGCAGTCGCTCGCCCAGCAGGCGATCGGCCTCCGGCAGCTGGGCGAGCGCCGCCTGCACCGCGGCCTCGCCGTCCGCCGGCTTCGCGGCCGATGAGGCGCCCGCGCTCCGCGCCCTGGCCGCCGGCTTCCGGGCCGGCTTGTCGTCACCGGGCGTGTCGGTCATCGTCGCGTCCTCCGACGTGCGCTCGCTCTGCACCGCTCGACCGCTGCCGCGCCGCCGTCGGTCTGGAGGCGCGGCGGGCCGCAGCGGCACGGGCACCCCGCGAGTGTCCCGACCCCTGGAGCCGGACGCAACGGCTCCTCGGAAGATTCTCCGTCGCCACCTCAGGGCGGCCGCGCCTGGGGCGTGCCGGAACCTGGACTCCACTCCAGGCGGGTGCAGAGCGGGGCGGGATCCACGCGTTCCATGTCCGGTCCCCGGCCGAGCCTGGCCGGGTCAGGAACAGTTGTTTAACATCGGGCCTGCGGGGGCGGTGCACCGGTCGGCGGCAAACGAGGGCGGCGCGATGGACGATCGGGCCGACGGCGACACCCAGGGAACCGTGGGACGGCGTGCGTTCCTGCGCGCGGCGGCCGGGGGACTCTCGCTCGCCCGACTGCTGGAGCTCCGGGCCCAGGCGGGGACGAGCCCTGGCGGCGAGCGGACGGCGCTGATCGTCGTGTGGTTGCAGGGCGGGGCCAGCCACCTGGAGACGTATGACCCCAAGCCCGATGCGCCGGCCGAGATCCGCGGGCCGTACGGGGCGATCGCGACGCGGGTGCCCGGTATGCACCTCAGCGAGCTGCTGCCAAGGCACGCGGCCATCGCCGACAAGTTCTCGGTGCTGCGGTCGCTGGCGCACACGGGCATCTGCCACCAGCAGGGCAACCAGCAGATGTTCACCGGGCACCCCGAGCAGGTGCTCAAGCTCCAGCCCGAGCACCCCGACCTGTTCTGCATCGCCAACCGCGAGCGCACGGCGCTGGACCCCGATCGCGTGCTGCCCACCTACGTCGGCGTGAACCCGATCCCGTACCTGGGCGCCTCGTACCTGGGGCCGGGCTGGGAGCCGTTCGTCGTGGCCGGCGACCCGAACCTGCCGCAGTTCGTCGTGCCCGGCCTCGGCGGCGGCGAGGTGCAGGACCCCGCGCGCCTGGGCACCCGCCGCGACCTGGCCGGCCGGCTCGACGCCTTGCAGTGGTCGTACGACGATCCGGCCCGCGCCGTCGCGTTCGACCAGTACCGCGAGCGCGCCTTCCGCATGCTCACCGGCCCGCAGGCGCGTCGGGCGTTCGACCTCTCGCTGGAGGACCCGAGGCTCCGCGATCGCTACGGCCGCAACACCTGGGGCCAGCGCTGCCTGATGGCCCGGCGGCTGGTCGAGGCCGGCGTCGACGTCGTGACCACCAGCCTCGACGGCCCGCTCTGCGGCCGGGTAGGCAACTGGGACGACCACGCCGTCAACCACCACATCTTCGACGCCATGAAGGCCCGCTGCCTCCTCTTCGACCAGGCCGTCACCGCCCTCATCGAGGACGTGCACGCCCGCGGCCTGCACCGCCGCGTCCTGGTCGTCGTCACCGGCGAGTTCGGCCGCACTCCGAAGATCAGCACCGCCGCCGACAGCGCCAGCGGCGTGATGCAGCCCGGTCGCGACCACTGGCCCCACGCCGTCTCGCTCCTCTTCAGCGGCGGCGGCATTGTTCCCGGCCAGATCGTCGGCTCGACGGATCGCACCGGCTCCGAGGTCCGCAGCCGCAAGGTCGGCGTCCGCGACTTGCTCGCCACCCTCTACGCCCACCTCGGCCTCGACGCCGCCCGCCTCACCCTCACCGACCGCACCGCCCGCCCCATCCCCGCCCTGCCGACCGGAGCGGCCATCCCCGAGCTGACCGCCTCCTGAGCGTCTGGCTTCAGCGCCGGTACCGCACGGCTGGTCAATATCGGGGTAGCCCGGACGAGCAAGTCGTCCGGGCTACCCCGCTCGTCGTGTAGGGTCCGCTGTGCGGACCGATTGGAAGCTGAGGGAGCAGGGTATGCTGTCGCTCGATGAGGCGCTCACGATGGCGTTGAGGAAATACCGCGAGGCGTGTCCCCAGGGGGCCATCCCGGCACGTCTCGAGGATGCGGCGGTCCTCACCCAGATCCCCGGCGATCGCACGGCGACTGTGGTCGTGAGCTTCAACATCCGGGGAGTTCACGACCCATTCGTCTTGTTCCAGGCTGTCGTCGATCGCGAAGCCGGAGAAGTGAGCGTCGTGACCGCTCGCGACTGGCGAGAGCTGGCAGGGACGGAACTGGACGACTCAAAGAGCCTTTGATCGGCCAGGGATCGGCCGATCGACCTCAGCGGGGTCGCCCGGGTCGCGCAGTCGTGTCGGGTCCGCTGTGTGGACCGATCCGAGACCGGTCCGCACGAGGAACCGGACGGGATCAGGAATTCACGTTCACGGTGGGCTGGGTGCCACGCTCCGAGCAGAGCACCACCAGCAGGTTGCTGACCAGCTGGGAGCGCGAGGCAGCATCCAGATCGACGATCTTGTTGGCCTCCAGGTGCTGGAGCGCCATCTCGACCATGCCGACGGCCCCCTCGACGATCTTCTGGCGGGCGGCGATCACCGCGGAGGCCTGCTGACGCTGGAGCATGGCGTGGGCGATCTCGGGGGCGTAGGCCAGGTGACTGATCCGCGCCTCGAGGACCTCCACCCCGGCCTGGGTGAGCCGGTCCTGGATCTCGGTCTTGAGCCGCAGGGCCACCTCGGACGTGTGGCTCTGGAGGGCGATCTCGCCGGTCTCGTGCGAATCGTACGGGTAGCTCAGCGCCATGTTGCGCAGGGCCGATTCACTCTGGACATGCACAAAGTTGTCGTAATTCTCGACATGGAACAGGGCTTCGGCCGTGTCCACGACGCGCCAGACGACGACCGCGGCGATCTCGATCGGACTGCCGGACCGGTCGTTGACCTTGAGCTTCTGGCTCTCGAAGTTCCGGATCCGCAAGGAGATCATCTGCTTGGCATAGAACGGATTCACCCAGCGGAGGCCCGGCTTGCGCACCGTCCCCCGGTAGCTGCCGAACAGTTGCAGGACCTTGGCCTCGTTGGGGTTCACCGTGAACAGCCCGCACAGTCCGAACAGGCACAGCAGGGCCCCCAGCGCCGCCAGGCCCACCAGGTACGGAATCAGGGTGAGTGCGCAGAGACCGCAAATGAGCAGTCCGCCCAGCAGTCCGATCAACATGCCGAGCCCCGACTGGGGCTCGATTGCGATCTCTCGCAACTGGTGGGACGGGCTCGGCGTCGCGACGTTCGGGTCGTTCATCCTCGGCTCCGATCATCGGGTGCTTCGGGCATCATCGCTGCTGGGATCGACCGATCGTCGGGCGGCGCACGCCGGCCGGTCTGGCTCGCCCCGGAAGGTCGACCCGGGCGATCCGCCTGGAACGCGGCCACTCATCGCCGCGGGGCCGGGAGTCGCCGATCGATCGACGGGGACCGATCATCAGTGACCGATCTCCTGAAGCATAACCGTCCCGGCCCAGAACCGGAACTCCCGGCCCGATCCGCGATGACGGCACCCGACTCCCCGGTGACCGGGCCGATTTTGTCGAAGGAGTCGATCGGATCTGGCGGCCGCGTCTCGAGGGCACGCGGCACCGCTGGCACGCGGAGCGGGCGGGCGACCCCGCTCCCGGTTGTTGACTCGCCAGCTCAATCCGGTTCAATGAGCTTCATTGCGGCTGTAACTTAGCGGTAAAGGCCTCGACTCATAATCGGGTGATCGCAGGTTCGAATCCTGCCAGCCGCACTGAACACGAGCCGGATCGCCCGGACGACTGGATTGTCCGGGTCGCGCAGCGACAGGCGGCTCGGGTGAGGCCGCCGCGGGTCCGATGCCGGCTGCGCACGACCAGATCCTGGAGGGCAGACGGTGACGCCCTCCTGCCGAGCGACTGTTTGTCGGTTGATCGGAACAGCGGGGTCGCTCGGACGACTTCGTCGTGGGAGTCGAGCGCGGGTCGGGGCGGGCCTGGGGCGGATCGGCTACGGGCGTCGGGCTTCTGGTCGGTGCCGGAGTGCCTGTTCGTACCAGTCGCGATAGGCGGCCAGCCCCCGCTGGCGCAGGTCCTGGCACTGCCGCTGGCCGGCGGCGGCCAGCTTGCGGGCGCGGAGCGGATCGCGCAGGCAGGCGATCAGGCCCTCGGCCAGCGCCTGGGGGTTATCGGGCGGCACCAGGCGGCCGGTGATCCCGTCGTGCACGATCTCGGGGACGCCGCCGACGGCGGTGGCGACGACCGGGAGCCCGGCGGCCATCGCCTCGAGGATCGACAGCGGCATGCCCTCCCAGTGGGACGACAGCACGAACAGGTCCGCCTGGCGGAGCAGGTGGGGCACGTCGGCGCGGTAGCCGAGGAAGGTGACCCCCGCGCCGGCCAGGCGCCGCAGCCGGGACTCCTCGGGGCCGGTGCCGACGATCCAGAGGACGGCCTCCGGGAACACCCGGCGCGTCTGCGCGAATGCATCGAGCAGGAGGTCCTGCCCCTTGGCCACGTCGAGCCGAGCGACGTGGAGGATCGTGGGCTGACCCGGTAGGGGCATCGGTCCGACCGCGTCCGGCTCCCGGGTTCGCGGAACCCAGTTCGGGATCACCCGGATGCGATCGGCCGGGATGCCGAGCTCGTCCCGCAGCATGTGGCCGACCGCCTCGGACACGGCGGCGAACTGGCGGGTCAGCGGGGCGGTCTGGCGCTCGAGGACCCGGCCCAGGCGGCGGCGCCAGTGCCAGGGGCGCAGGGTGTGGGCGGTCACGACGTGCGGCAGTCCGAGCTGCCGGCACACGAGCCGACCGACCAGCGTCGGCGCCTCGCCGTGGCTGTGCACCAGGTCGGGGCGGTCGCGATGGCAGAGGTCCCGCAGTCGCAAGCAGGCGCGGGGAATCGCCCGCATGGTGATGCGGTCGCCGAGCACCTGGGTGGCGACGTCGTAGGTGTCGCCGTCGCCGGGGCTGGCGTGCAAGGCCGCGAGGCGGCAGTCCACGCCATGCGCCGCCAGCCCACCGGCGAGGTCGGCCGCCAGGATCTCGGTCCCCCCGTCCCGGAGCTGGTTCACGACCATCAGGACCTTCAGGGGGCGATCTTCGCGACGGCTCAACGGGCCCTCGCGAGGCTTTGCCACCGGGCTCGCAGAGCGATCCGCAGGTCGTCGAATCGGAACCGGGTGGCATCGGGCCATCGCAGCCGGTCGGGCGTGACCAGCGTGGGCCGCACCGGCTCACCCGAGCCGACCACGCCATCGAGGTGCGTCCGGAGGAACTGCCGGTAGCGGTCGGCGGCCGGGGTCACGTCGTGGACGACCAGCGTCTCGTACGGGACGCCAAGCTCCTCGACAAGCGAGAACCGGTCGGGCAGCGGCGCGGAGTCGGGGCGGGCGATCCAGACCGGGGTGCCGAAGGCCAGGCACGGCAGCGCCACGTGCAGGCGCGACGTGTGCACCGCCTCGGCCGTCCGGTACATCGCCAGCAGATCCGTCGCCCGATCCCACTGCTGCGCCACCGGCTCCTCACGCGAGATCCGGTGCGTCAGCCGCGTGCCGGGGCCGTCGCAGTCGACCGAGTAGACACCGGATCGTGGGCCCTGGTGGCGCGGCAGGGTGAGGGTGGCGCAGCCGACGAGCTCCGTCGCCAGGCCCGCCGCCGCCAGCCGCCGCACCGTCGCCGGGTCGCGGGCTCCGACCGGCCAGGGGGACCGCCGCAGCCACTCCAGGTAGCGGGCCCGCCGCATGTGCGGGCCGCTCACGCCGGCGAACAGGCACGGGGCGCCGGCCCGCGGCGGCGTGTCCCGCTCCAGGAAGCCGTTCACGACGAACGTCCGGTCGGTCGGGGCGCTGCCCAGGTCGTGCCGGAACACGCCGGTCATCGGCGGCAGCAGGCGGGTCAGCGCCAGCGTCTGGATCATGTCGCCGAGGTTGCTCACCCGGTACACCAGGCAGCTCTGACGCGGGGTCTCCCCGCCCGCCCGCTCGGTGGTCCCGGGGTTCCCGGAGGCAGCGTCGGTCGCGTTCATCGCCAGGATCGACTCTCACTCGGCTGGTCGGACCCTGGGATCGGCCAGGGTCCGACCCCGAGGCGTTCTCGGAAGCGCCCCGCAACATCGAGGCCCGCGGACCTCATCATTCGAAGTCGATCCCGTGCTGGCGGCAATGATCGCGGAGCTCGTCATGGTTCGTCAGGAGGTCCCGCAGCGGCGCATCGTTGAGCTTGCGCATCGTGGAGCGAAGCTCCTGCACCGGAAGGCCCAGGAACTCCTGAACCCTCGCGAGGGTCTGGCGATGGTCGGGACCCGCGAGTTCCTCGTACGTTACCTCGAGGCACGGCCCGCCGCGCTCCTGGAGCGTCTGGCGGAGCCCGGCCAGGCGACTGGCGTTCTCCGCGATGAACCGGTCCAGCTCCTCCGGGGCGATCCGCAGCGGCTCGGGCGTGTAGAGCGGCCGCCCGAGCAGGCCGGTCAGGGCCAGCTTCGGCAGCGTCCGCGCCGCGAACGCCACGTAGCCCCACTCCTGCCGCGCCAGCGCCTGCCCGGCCGACCTCCAGCGATCGCGCAACTGTCGCCCGACGGGCTTGTCGTGATACACCCCCGACCGCTCGGCGGCGAGCGTCGAGTACAGGTGCCGCACCGGGTTCGACCGCCACTGCAGGAGCACCGGCACCTGCGGGCTCGCGGTCAACTTCGGCAGCCACCAGGCGTTCTGCCATTCGAGGATCTTGAACCCGTGGCACGAGGCCTCCCCGTCGGCCCCGACGGCCGGCACCCCGTGCTCGAACGGGTCCGCGTTGAGGATCTCGCTCGAGCACCGCACCTGCGCATGCTGATTCAGCAGCTCCACCAGCCAGGTCGTCCCCGACCGCTGCAGTGCCACGATGCAGAACACGCGGCGTTCGATCGCGTCACTCATGCCGGGGTCGAAGTGCAAGATTCCGAACGCGGCAGCGGCCATGGCGACATTGGCCTTCGTGCCAGGTCCGGAGGTCGGCTCTCACGAGAAGCACACTGTAGCAGATTGCCTGAGAAAAAGACTCGATGAAGCCTCACGCCATCGGCGGGAGCCTCCTGCCCTGGAGTTTGGCCCGAGCCGCCATCCCTGGTCACACGGTAAGTGTTCCGATCGGCTGGCCGGACCGACGCCGCCTGTCGCTGCGCGACCCGGACGAACCAGTCGTCTGGGCTACCCCGCTCCGCGCGGAAATTCAATAGAACCCGTATCACATCCCGATCTTGGTGACGCTCGCGGCGTAGACGATCAGCGAAGCGAACCCGGCACAGATGCCGATGAGGAATCCCGGCAGAGCGGCCAGGGTCGTATACCTCGCCAATGCCCATTCCGTGCCGTTGCCGATCAGGGCGGCAATCAAGAAGCCGAGCCACAAGAGCAAGGCGCCACGCCTCATCGTCCGAACACCAGGTACGCCGTCCCGCCAACCAAGACGACGAAGGCTCCGCCACCAAGGGCGAGGTTCTCCGGAGTCGTTGCCGCTCGGACGGCGATCTCATGGAGGAGGTTGTCACCCTGCCCCCGCAACGCTGCCCCGAGATAAGTCAACTCATGCCGGCCCACGCGTTGTCCATAAGAGGTCAACGGATTACCCTGGATCCAAAACCGCGTGGGACCGGGGTGCCGCCCCGCTGTAAAGATACCTGAGCGAATGTGGCCAATCCTTGCGAAGGTTGCATCGCTTCCCAGAGCGGCAACGACGGGTGGCTGGGGTCTCGGCAGAGACCCCGGTCCTATGACCGACCGCCGGCACTTGAGGTTGAGAGTCCAGACACCCACCTGGTTCATGGCGGCATCGGGAGCGCCGGGGTCTCGTGCCGAGACCCCAGCCACCCAGCGTCAAAGGGCAGGCCCGTTCCGTGAGACCCTGTTCAGCGCCCGTGCCGCAGGGCGCGGCCGGGGCGGGCGGCGGTGGGGTGGCCGTTGTCGAGGACGAGGACGCCGTTGACGATGACGGTGGGGATGCCGTCGGGGTAGGCGAAGGGGTCGAGGAAGGTGGAGCGGTCGAGCACGGTGGTGGGGTTGAAGAGGGTCACGTCCGCGCGCATCCCGGGGCGGAGCAGGCCGCGGTCGGTGAGGCCGATCTTGGAGGCGTTGGCGGAGGTGAGCTTGCGGACGGCGTCTTCGAGGGTGAGGAGCTTCCGCTCGCGGACGTATTCGCCGAGGACGCGGGGGAAGGTGCCGAAGCTGCGGGGGTGCGGGTGGCCGCGGCGCAGGGGGCCGGCGACGGCGAAGGCGCTGCCGTCGGAGCCGACCGAGCACCAGGGCTGCGACAGGGCGAGGTTCATGTCGGCCTCGGTGTGGTGGGCGTAGATCGTGCCGACGGAGCCGCCCTCTTCGAGGAGCAGGTCGAACAGGGTGTCGAGCGGGTCGGGCCTGGGGTCGCGGCCCTCGGCGCGGCGGGCGATGACGACGTCCATCGTCTGGCCCTCGAAGCCGCGATTGGGGGCGGTCAGCCTGGCGCTGATGAGCATGCGCGACCAGTCGCCGCCGACGGCGAGGTAGTGGTTGTACCAGCCGGGCAGGCCGCTGGTGATGTCGCGCTTCATGCGGGTGCGGGCGTCGGCGTCCTGGAGGCGGTCGAGCAGGGCGGTGCGGCCGCCCTCGTGGGCCCAGGGGGGTAAAATGGTCACGAGGTCGTTGTTGCCGCGCGTGTAGGGGTACACGTTCGCCTGCACGTTCACGCCCCGCTGGCGGGCCTCGGTGATCAGGGTGATCAGCTCGTTCATCCGGCCCCAGAGGCGCTGGTCGGCGATCTTGAGGTGGATGATGTCGACGGGCACGCCGGCACGCTCGCCGATGGCGATCGCTTCGTTCACGCCGGCGATGACCTCGGTCCCCTCGTTGCGGATGTGGCTCGAATAGATCCCGCCGCGCTGGCGGACGACGCCGGCCAGTGTCACGAGATCGTCGGTGGTGGTGATCAGGGCCTGCGGGTCGGCGAGCATGGTCGAGAGCCCGAAGGCGCCGTCGGCCATCGCCTGGTCGAGCACGGCGGCCATGGCGTCGAGCTGCGCGGGCGTGGGCCGCTCGAACGAGTCGCCCATCACCGCGCCCCAGACGTTCCCGAGGCCTGCGTAGGTGCCGACGTTCATGGCGATGCCCGAGCGATCGAGCGCATCGAGGTAATCGCCGAGGGTCGCGATGTTCACCGTCTCGCCGCGGATGTCCACCGGCTTCGCCGCGCGCTGGCCGACGTTGGGGCCGCCGGAGGCGTGCTCGCCGAGGATCTCGGTGGTGACGCCCTGGCGGATCTTGGCGGGGGCGGAGCCATCCTCGAAAAGCAGCCAGTCGGAGTGGCCGTGGATGTCGATGAAGCCGGGGCTCACGATGAGGCCGGTGGCGTCGATCGTGCGCTTCGCCGGGGCATCGGCGGGCACGCGGCCGACGGCGGCGATGCGGTCGCCACGGATCGCGACATCGCCGGTGAACCAGGGGTTGCCGGTGCCGTCGACGATGCGGCCGTTGCGGAGGATCAGGTCGTAGGGGGGCTCGTCGGCCATCACGCGAGGCGGGGCGACCGCCAGCGCTGCGAGCAGCGCGACGATCGCCCCGAGGGTGCGGCCCGAGATCCCACGGAGGGGTCGGTGTGCCATCACTTGAGCTGCTGCCTCAGGTAGGTGTAGGCCAGGGCCGACATGAAGGCCTGCTGCGCGTTGTCGGCCGCGCCGGCGTGCCCGCCCTCGGTGTTCTCGTAGTACAGCACATCGTGCCCCTGTTCCAGCATCCGGGCCACCATCTTGCGGGCGTGGCCGGGGTGCACCCGGTCGTCGCGGGTCGAGGTCGTGAAGAGGGTGCGGGGGTACTTCGTGGCCGGCTTCAGGTTGTGGTAGGGGGAAAAGGAGCGGATGAACGACCACTGGGCCGGGTCGTCGGGGTCGCCATACTCTCCCATCCAGCTGGCGCCGGCGAGGAGCTTGTGGTAGCGGTTCATGTCGAGCAGGGGGACCTGGCAGACGATGGCGCCGAAGAGGTCGGGGCGGCGGGTGAGCATGTTGCCCATGAGCAGGCCGCCGTTGGAGCCGCCCTGGATGCCCAGGTGCGCGGGGGTGGTGACCTTGCGGGCGATCAGGTCCTCGGCGACGGCGATGAAGTCGTCATACGCCTTGCCGCGGTTGGCCTTGAGCGCCGCCTGGTGCCACTTCGGGCCGAACTCGCCGCCGCCGCGGATGTTCGCCACCACGTACACGCCGCCCGACTCCAGCCAGGCCGCGCCCACCACCGGCGAGTAGTTCGGCGTCAGCGCGATCTCGAACCCGCCGTAGCCGTAGAGCAGCGTGGGGTTCGTGCCGTCGAGCTGCAGGCCGGCCTTGCCGACCAGGAAGTACGGCACCTTGGTGCCGTCGGCCGAGGTGGCCTCGTGCTGCTGCACGGCCAGGCCGCTGGCGTTGAAGAACGCCGGATTCTCCTTGAGCTTCGCCGGCTCCGCGCCCCCGGCGGTGCCCAGGCTCAGGGTCGTGGGCGTGAGGTAGCCGGTGGTCGTCAGGAAGTAGTCGTCCGACTCCTCGTCATCGACGGGCGAGGCCGACGCCGTGCCGATCTCGGGCGCGCCCGGCAGCGGCTCGCGGGTCCACTGGCCATCCTTGGGAGTGAGCAGGTAGAGCTTGTTGCGGACGTTGTCCAGCTCGTTGAGGATCACGTGGTGCAAGGTCGGACTGTAGCTGGCCAGCGACTTGCGCTCGGTCGGGGTGAACAGCACCTCGAACGTGCGGTCGCCCTTGAGGAAGTCCTCGAACTTCATCGTCAGCAGGGCACCGGCCGGATACGACTTGCCGCCGACGTTCCAGTCGGACCGCAGCTCCACGAACATCCACTCGCGGTGCAGACCGAGCTGGGCGTCGTCGGGCTTCTCCAGCTTGATGAGTTTTCCATCGCGCCGGAGGAACTCCTCGCTGGTCCAGAACGTCATCTGGCGGACGATCAGGTCGCGCTCGAAGCCGGGGGTGAGGTCGCGGAAGGCGGTGACGCTCATGTCGTCCGGCTTCGCCTCGTAGACGATCTCCGCCTGGTCGATCGGCGTGCCGCGCGCCCACTGCTTCACGATCCGGGGATAGCCCGACTTGGTGAGCGAGCCGGGGCCGAAGTCGGTGCCGACGAACAGGCTGTCCTCCCCGCGCCAGGCGACGCGGCTCTTGGCCTCGGCCAGCGTGAACCCGCCCTCGACGAACGCCTTCTTCGTCAGGTCAAACTCGCGGAGTACGCTGGCGTCGCCGCCGCCGCGCGACAGCGACAGCAGGCAGCGCGTCTGGGCGGGGCGCAGCACGTTCGCCCCCTTCCAGACCCAGTTCTCCTGCTCGGAGGCCGCCAGCGCGTCGAGGTCGAGCACGGTTTCCCACTGAGGGGTCGCCTTGCGGTACTCCTCCAGCGTCGTGCGGCGCCAGAGGCCACGCTTGTTCTTCGCATCGCGCCAGAAGTTGTAGTAGTGCGGCCCGATCTTTTGCACGAACGGGATGCGCGCATCGGAGTCGAGGATGGTCAGCAGGCGGCTCTGGAGGGCCTGGAATTCCGCGCCCTCGGTGAGCAGCTTCGTGCTGGCCGCGTTGCGCTCCTTGACCCACTCCAGCGGCTTCGCGCCGTCGACCTCCTCCAGCCACTGGTACGGATCATCGGGGCTCGTCGCGCCCTTGCCGTCGTCGCCCCTGGCGGGGCCGTTGGGAGTGAGAGCCATCGTCATGAGCAGCAGTCCCCCGGGCAGCCATCGTCGCAGCATTGCGGGCTCCAGTGTGTCCTGGGTGCGGGCGTCAGCATCGTGGGATCCGGCCTCCTGCCGCCCTCGCGTGCCACCGCGCGTGGCCATGCGTCAGGGCCGGCTTCAGAGAGGGCTTCATTGAACCCCGAACCCCGGGCCGGCGTCCAAGGGTTCCCGCCGCGATCGGGGGCCGGCGCCCCCCCGGCGGCAGCGGCCGGGGGGGCGGCCGGCGCGGGGGCGGGCGGTCAGTCGGTCAGGTCGGCGACCGGCAGCGATTCGATCACCGGGGTCTGGGCCGAGCCGGCGTTGCCGCCGACGGCGAGCAGGGCGCCGGCGGGGCCGGGGAGGATCCGGTGCGTGATGCGGGGGACGTGCCACTGGCCGACGGCCTCCCAGCGGCCGGCGTCGCGGGCCAGGCGGTACACCGGGCCGGTGACGCTGCTGGAGTACAGCCGGCCGCCGACGCCGAACGCGGTGGTCCCGAACCCCTCGGCCTTCGCCCCCGACGGCAGCTCGGGTCCCTGGCTCCACCGGCCCGTGGCCGGGTCGAAGACGTCGACGGTGCGCACCACCGCGCCGGCGCTGGTCAGGCCGCCCAGGACGTAAAGCCGGCCCTCATGCTCGGCGACCGCCAGGGCCCGGCGCTCGAAGGGCTGCGGCACGCTGCGCCAGCCCTGCTCGGGGTGGTCCAGGTCGAGGGTGAGCATCGTGTCGTGGAAGTCGCTGCCCGAGGCCGGGCCGTCGAGCTTCCAGCCGCCGACGACGTAGAGGGTGCGGCCGACGACGGCGGCGTCGTGCGTCGAGCGGGGCTCTGGCAGCGGGGGCAGGGCGGTCCAGGTGCGCGTCTCGGGGTCGAACCGCGCCGCGTCGCAGACGCTCCGCAGGTCGGCGGGCGTGCCGGGGGCGTTGGTGGCGCACATGCCGCCGGTGCGGTAGAGGAACCGGCCGTCGGAGACCAGCGCCACGCCCTGGAGGTCACGCTCCAACGGCAGGTCCTCCCAGGTCTGGCGGTCCTTGAGGTTCAGGCGCCGGAAGGTCCGGGTCGTGGTCGCGGTGGAGTACTGGTGCGTGGTCCCCACGTGCCCCGAGTACACGTAGAGCCAGTCGCCCAGCACCGCGCCTCCGAAGCTGTTCACGGCCGGGGCCGGCATCGTGGCGAAGTGCGTGTCGGCCGGGGTGGTGGCCCGGGGCCGGTAGGTCCAGGTGGCGTAGTGGCGGGTCTCGCCGAAGGGTCGGCCGTCGGCCGTCAAGCCGGCCTGGCCGTCGGCCCAGTGGGCGAACACCGCCACCCCGCCGGTCTCGACGGCCCGCGCCTGCGCCGGGTCGGCGAACCGGACCACGCCCTGCGCATCGGTGCGGATCTCGTACGGCTCGCCGGTCTCGGGGTAGACCCGGACGCGGGCGTCGGGCGCGGCCTGGCCCGCGAAGCTCACGTGCAGCGCCGCCGCGCCGGGCGGGCCGACCAGCCGGACCCGCAGGCCGGTCCCGGCCTCGGCCGTGGCGGCGGGTACGGGGGTCGACTGGGCCCTGGCCGTGTAGCGCAGCCGGAACGTCTGGCCGTCGCGGGTCCTGAGGCCCAGGTCCCGCTCGGCGTCGAGCTGGTCGGGCAGGTCGCCCAGCCAGGTCGCCCGCAGGCTGTCGTCGTCGGCCGTCAGCGGCAGGGCCACGCCCTGGCGGGTCCGCAGTGCGGTCCCCTCGACGTGCTTGCGGAGCTCGGGCCCCTCGGGGACCGGGTGCTCGGCCAGGAACATCAGGGCCCGGTGCGCCTTCGGTGCGCCACCGGCCGCAGTCGCCGGCACGGGCTCGACCACGACCCAGAGGAAGTGCCCCCGGGCCGGCCCCGCCAGGGCGAGCACGCCCAGGATCGGGCCCAGCACGGCCAGGACCGGCCGGCGTCGGGTTCGGGTCGGACGCTCGTTCGAGTGCAACATGGACTCAGTCTCAACAGGGTGGGTGAAGGGGACCGGGGTCAGGACCGGGGCAGGGTGCGGCCGGCGCGGCTGCGGGCGCGGGCCTCCTCGCGGCTCCGCTGCTCGAGCAGGGCGCGGGTCTCGTCCTGGGCGCGCCGGAACTCGGGGGAGTCGGGCGGGGCCACGGGCGATCGGGTGCTGGCGTCGGGGTCGCCGCAGCCGGGGCCGACGAGGGCCAGGCCCAGCAGCAGCAGCGCGAGCCGTCGGCGACGGTGAAGGGGCACGGGCACGGGCACGGGCGGGCCTCCGGGGTCGGGTGGGGTCAGTACGCGTCGGCGCTCAGGACCTCGCCGCCGCTCACGGTGGACAGGCCGGTCAGGACCGGGTCGGCGATGCTCGGGCGCAGGCCGCGCACCGAGCCGTCGAGGAACAGGGCGTTGACCACGCCCGGGTGGGTGCTGCGGAAGTTCGGCAGCAGCTGGCCGGCGGCCGGCGCCGGCAGGCCGGGGGCGGGCAGGAACAGGTCGGTGAGGGTGTCCATGCCGCAGTCGTTGAGCCGGTACGGCGCCCCCACGGCGTCGACGGTGCGGGCCAGGATCCCGCCGATGACGCGGCGGTCGGCGCCCCAGGTGCGGGCCCGGCCGTAGGCCATGAACAGGTAGTTGTCGTGGTGCACCGCCGCTCCGCCGGCGTAGGCCAGCGGGGTCGCCAGCGGCACGCAGACCCGGGCCGATCCCTGCCCGAGCGCCCGGAACCGGTTGGCCCGGTCGCCGCCGGCCGACTCGGCCACGGCGAGCGTCTGGCCCAGGCCGTCGGTGACCTGCGCGAACCGGGTCGCCGAGTCGATCCCGAACGGGCCCTGGAGCTCCGAGGCGCCATAGCCCGCGGTCACGTACCGGCTGGCGCCGCCGTTGAAGGCGTAGTCGGTGACGGCGGCCCGGGGCAGCTCCCAGGCCACGGCCCCGAAGCTGAAGGTCGCCCCCGTCTCCCCGGCGGCGCGGTTGGTCGGGCAGAGGAACCCGGCGGGCTGGGTGGCGAACGCCGTCGTGTTCCCCGGCACCGCCCAGCCGAAGAACGGCGGCGACCCGGGCAGGTTGAGCGCGAAGTTGACGGAGTGGAAGGTGTTCGACTGCTCCAGGTACGGCAGCAGGAAGCTGGAGCCGGTGAAGTTCATGTACAGCGACGCCGCCCCGCCCTGGTGCGCCGGCGGCAAGGCGCCCAGGGCCTCGTGGTACTGGTGCAGGGCCAGCCCGAGCTGCTTGAGATTGTTGGCACATTGCAGCCGTCGCGCCGCCTCGCGGGCGCTCTGCACGGCCGGCAGCAGCAGGCCGATCAGCACCCCGATGATCGCGATCGCCACCAGCAGCTCGATCAGCGTGAACCCCCGCGCCCGCCGCGCGCCCACAGTTCCCGCATCGTCCCCCGCTCGGTCCATCGTCCCGCTCTCCCCGGGGCCCGTGCCTCCGACCCCGACGTGGCGCCCGGCCCCGCGCCGCCACATCCGCTTGCGACTGATCTGAGACTGAGTCGCAGTTGCAGAAAGATACGCGGCGGGCCCGGGGGCGTGCAAGGGGAAACTTGCGGGAATGTCGAACTGAGGGGGTGAGCCGGGGTGCGGGGCCGGGCGCGGCGCAGCCGGGGACGGCCGCCCGCGGGGCGGGGCGTCGGGGCGGAAGGGGTTGCCGGTTCAGCAGATGCGCGGCAGGGGGGCGCCGGTGGGCTCGTCGAGGATCCGGGGGTGGCCCAGGGGGCCGCGGACCAGGACCCGGGGCGGGCCGTCATCCGGGAGCACGGTGCCGACGAGGGCGGCGGCGGCGCCCAGGGGGTGGGAGCGGAGGCAGGCCAGGGCGGCGTCGGCGGCGCCCGGGGCGACGACGGCGACGAGTTTCCCCTCGTTGGCGACGTAGAGGGGGTCCAGGCCCAGCAGCTCGCAGGCGCCCCGGACGGCGGGGTTCAGGGGAATCGCCGATTCGTCGAGCTCGATCGAGCGGCCCGACGATTCGCTCGCCTCGTGGAGCGCCGCCGACAGGCCGCCGCGGGTCGGATCGCGGAGGAACTTCACGTCGGCGCCGCAGGTCGCCAGCAGGCGGGCGACGAGGTCGTGCAGCGGGGCGGTGTCGCTCTGCAACGGCGACTCCAGCTCGAGGCCCTCGCGAGCGGCGAGGATGGTCACGCCGTGGTCGCCCAGGGTGCCGCTGACCAGCACGCGGTCGCCGCCGGCGATCCGGTCGGCCCCCAGATGGACGCCGGGCCGGAGCCGGCCCAGGCCGGTGGTCGTCAGGAACAGGCCGTCGGCGGCGCCCCGGGGCACGACCTTGGTGTCGCCGGTGACGATCGGCACGCCGCAGTCCCGCGCGGCGTCGCGGAGGCTGAGCACGATCCGCCGCAGGGTGGCCAGGGGCAGGCCCTCTTCGAGGATCAGGGCCAGGGTCAGGTACAGCGGCTCGGCGCCGCTGACGGCGAGGTCGTTGACGGTGCCGTGCACGGCGAGCCGGCCGATGTCGCCGCCGGGGAACTCCAGCGGGCTGACGACGTAGGAATCCGTCGAGAGCACGGCCGGCCCGCCCAGGTCGGGCAGGACGGCGCCGTCGGCCAGGGGGCGGAGGAACTCGTTGTCGAAGGCCTCCAGCAGCAGGTCGCGGACCAGGCGGCGGCTGAGGCGGGCGCCCTCGCCGTGGGCGAGCAGGACGCGATCGCCGGCGGGGCCGGGGGTCGGGCAGGCCAGGGCGAAGTCGTCCATGGGTCGGGGTCCGCGACGGGGGCCAGGCGGTGGCAGACAGGGGGGCGCGGCCCCATTCTAACCGCCGGCCGCTCGCGACGGCGGGGGGCCGCCCCTGGTCTGCGACGCATCGCAGTCTTTAGAATCCGACTTCAACGTGACGATGGCCCCGGCCAGGACGGCCGACCGACCGACGAGGCGCCTCCGTGATGCGGACTCTCAGCCCCCCCCGTTCCCGCGCCGCGGTCGCCACCGCGCTGGCGCTGGCGACGCTCCTGACGGCCGGTGCCGCCGGGGCGCAGCAGATCGACCCCCGGTACTTCGACCGGCCGCCGACCGGCCAGCCGGTGCCGCCGACGGCCGTGCCCGGCCTGGCGCAGCAGCTCAGCGCCGAGTGCCAGCGGCTGCTCGACGACGCCAGCTACGAGCTCTCGGGCACGCCGCAGGGCGGCCAGCTCTACGCCCGCGGCCAGTCGCAGCTCCAGGCGGCGCAGGCCCTGGCGGCGCTGGCGGTGCAGCCTGGGCCGAACTCGCCGCAGTTCCAGGGCACGCTGGCCCAGTTCGACCTGGCCCACCGCGGTGTCCAGCAGGCGCTGAACAACCCGCCGGGCACCGCGCCGGGCGCGGCCCGCACCGTGGCGCGGATCGCCAGGCTCCAGCAGGACCTGCGGGCGGCCTCGGCCGTCGGCGACAACCCCTACGGCCTGCCCAGCCCCGGCGGCTACCCCTGCGACCCCCGCCAGCTCCAGCGCGCCAGCCAGGACATGGCGACCGACCTGATCGTCGTGCAGCAGGCCCTGCAGCGGTTCACCTACCAGAACCCGCAGTTCGGCCCGGTCTCGCAGGACCTGAACCGGCTGGCCGGCACCGTGCAGAACTTCCAGTCGAGCGTGGCCAGCGGCGCCCCGTTCAACCTGGTGCAGGGGCTGGCCGACCAGGTCCGCAACCGCACCGGCCAGCTCGACCCGGCGCTGGCGAACTCCGGCCTGCCGCCCGAGATCCAGGGCCCCTGGATCCGCTACCAGCGCCAGCTCAACCGCGTGCTGACCCTGCTCGCCGGCCAGCCCGATCCCGGCCTGCCCGCCATCCAGCCGCCCATCCTGCCGCCCATCCAGCCGCCTGGACCGGGACCTGGCCCTGGCCCCGGCCCCGGCGGGTTCCGGCCGCCGCCGCGCCCGAGCCCCTCGGCGGCGTACCTGATCCTCGACGACTGGGTCGGCCTCACGGACCAGTTCCTGGCGGCGCTGGCGCCCAACGTGACCCGGGTGCCGCAGGGCTTCCAGTTCCAGGCCGAGGCCCGCGTGCTCCGCGACCGGCTGCTGCGGTTCCGTCAGGAGCTCGACGCCGGCGCCCGGGGCGGCCGGGTCCAGACCGCGCTGGCCGACATCGACCGCGCCTATGCCGATCTCGCCCGCCGCACCGCCGTCATCAGCCGCGGCCAGTTCGGGCCGAACATCGCCCGGATCGTCGAGATGGACCCGCTGAACCGCCAGCTCCAGGCGCAGTTCCCGCGCTGAGCCGCTCAACCGCCTCGCAAACCACGATCCGATCCGGACCGAACCCCCACGGGCCGCCCGCGCCTCGACCGTTGACCGCCCGCTCCCAGGAGCCCGCCGTCCGGTCGGCGCCGACGCCCGCTCCCGCACCAGGACCCTCCGCGATGCCCACGACCCGAGTCCCCGTCCGTGCCGTGCTGCTGATGCTGCTCGGCCTGTCCGGCCTCCCGACGCCCGCCGCCCGTGCGCAGGAGCCGGCCGCCCGCCCCACCGCGCCGCCCATGCCCACCGCCGAGTCGGCCGAGGCCTTCCGCGGCAGCCTCACGCGGTTCGCCGACTGGGTGCGCGCCCAGCCGGCCGTGCAGGTCGACGCCCGCGAGGCGTGGACGGTGCGCACCGGCGACGACCCGAAGCTGGCCGAGGCCGGCGGCAACCGCTTCGAGTTCGTCGTGAAGCGCCCCGGCCAGTTCGCCGTCCGGGTCTGGCCGGGCGACGCCCAGGCCCCCTCCGTCGAGGCCGCCGGCGACGGCGAGCAGGTGATCAGCCGGCTGGTCGCCGAGAAGGCGTTCCACGCCCGCAACCGGCAGGTCTCGCCGCTGGAGAGCCTGCGGCGCAACCCGCTGCTGGCGCAGGCCCTCTCCGGCTCGTTCCTCGACCTGCTGATGCGGCCCGACCTGGTCGAGTACGCCAGCGCGGCCGTGGCCGATCCGGTCGACCTGGGCACCGAGGGCCAGGGGGCCGACGCCCTGCGGCACTTCCGCGGCCGGCTCGGCGACGGCCGCCAGATCGACGTGTTCCTGAGCACGGCCGACCCGGTGCAGGTGCGCCGGATCGCCACCGTCCGCGTGGTTCCCGGCGCCCGCGCCGAGGCGGCGGCCACCCGGGTCGAGACGACGTGCACCTACTCCTGGAAGGCCGGCGACGCCGTCGACCTGAAGACGCTGGCCGCCACCACGCCGGCCGACTCGACCGAGGTCGACGACCTCTACGCCGCCGCCACCGGCGCCGGCGACACGCTCAAGGTGGGCGCCAAGGCCCCGCCGGTGACGCTTGACCTGCTCGGCGGCGGCAAGCTGGACCTCCAGGCGCACGCCGGCCGCGAGATCGTGGTGCTGAACTTCTGGGCCACCTGGTTCCCCACCGGCGTCGAGAGCCTGCCGACGATCGCCGGCTTCGCGAAGGAGTTCCGGGACCGCGGCGTGGTCATCTACAACGTGAACATGGCCGAGCCGGCCGACCTGGTCGAGCGGTTCGTCCGGGCGCAACCGGACAAATTCACCGTGGCCCTCGACCCCGACGGCCTGACCATGGAGCCCTACGCCGTGCGGGCCTTGCCGTTCTCGGTCGTCATCGGCAAGGACGGCGCCATCCGCGCCGTCAACGCCGGCGAGCTCCGCGGCTTCAAGGAGCGGTTCCGCAAGGAGATCGAGGCCGCGCTCGCGGGCCAGTGACTGACCGCCGCCGGCCCCCGCCCGGCCCCCCCCCCGGGGGGGGGCCCCGGGGGGGCGCGGGGGGGGCGGGGGGGGGG
>CAZUZD010000014.1:0-45355 GCA_964624465.1 uncultured Isosphaeraceae bacterium | reverse complement strand
CCTGCCGGACGTGCGCGATGGCCTCAAGCCGGTGCAGCGTCGCATCTTGTATGCGATGTTCGCCGACCTGCGGGTGACCTCCGACGGCCGCTACATCAAGAGCGCGGCGGTCGTCGGCGAGGTGATGAAGAGCTATCACCCGCACGGCGACCAGTCGATCTACGACGCCCTGGTGCGGATGGCCCAGTCGTTCAGCCTGCGATACCCGCTGGTCGAGGGGTACGGCAACTTCGGGTCGATCGACGGCGATCCGCCGGCCGCCATGCGGTACACCGAGTGCCGCCTCACGCCGGCCGCCGAGGAGCTGCTCCGCGAGCTGGGCCAGCAGACGGTCGACTTCCGGCCCAACTACGCCGCCACCGAGCAGGAACCGACCGTCCTGCCCGCGCAGCTCCCGAACCTGCTCATCAACGGCGCGATGGGCATCGCCGTGGCCATGGCCACGAACATCCCGCCGCACAACCTCGGCGAGGTGGTCAAGGCGCTGCTGGCGCTGCTGGACAACGACCGCGACCTGCCGCTGGAGAAGATCCTCAAGCACATCCAGGGGCCCGACTTCCCCACCGGCGGGGTGATCCTGAACTCGGCCGACGACCTGCGGCAGATCTACGCCACCGGCCAGGGCTCGATCAAGCTCCGCGGCACCTACGAGGCCGACCCGGAGAAGCCGAACCAGCTCTTCATCACCTCGATCCCGTATGCCATCGAGAAGGATGCGCTGGTCCTGCGGATCGGCGAGCTGATCAGCAAGGGGCAGGTGCCCCAGCTGGTCAACGTCAAGGATTTGAGCACCGAGGACGTGCGGATCGCGCTCGAGCTGCGGCCGGGGGCCAACGCCGAGGCGGCGATGGCGTACCTGTTCAAGAACACGCCGCTGCAGACGAACTTTGGCGTGAACCTGACCTGCCTGCTGCCGGCCGCCGGGGCCGAGGTGGCCGTGCCCGAGCGGCTCGACCTCAAGGCCATGCTCCTGCACTTCCTCGACTTCCGCATGGAGGTCGTGGTCCGACGGCTGACCTTCGAGCTGGAGAACCTCCGGCGGCGGATCCACATCCTCGAAGGCTTCGCGATCGTCTTCAACAACCTCGACGAGGCGATCCGCATCATCCGCGCCAGCGACGGCAAGGCCGACGCCGCGCCCAAGCTGATGACGCGGTTCACCCTGTCCGACGTCCAGGCCGACGCCGTCCTCGAGACGAAGCTGTACCGGCTGGGCAAGCTGGAGATCGCCGACATCCTGGGCGAGCTGGCCGAGCGCCAGGCGCGGGCCAGCCAGGTCGAGGCGCTGCTGGCCGACGACGCCGGCCGCTGGGGCCTGATCCGCGGCGAGCTCAAGGAGCTGGGCCGCAAGTACGGCGACGCCCGCCGGACCCGCATCGAGGGCCCGCCCGAGGTCGTCGAGTACCGCCAGGAGGACTACATCGTCGACGAGGACGCCTGGGTGATCGTCACCCGGGAGGGCTGGATCAAGCGCCAGAAGTCGTTCACCGACGTGGCCTCGATCCGGGTCCGCGACGAGGATCAGGTCGGCTGGGTCTATCGGGCCCGCGCCCGGCAGACGCTGACCCTGGTCACCGACCGTGGCATCGCCTACACGCTCCGCGTCAACGACATCCCGCTCACGACCGGCCACGGCGAGCCGATCCAGAAGATGTTCGCGCTGGAGGACCAGGAGCACCTGATCGGGGTCATCAGCCACGACCCGCGCTGCCTGCCCACGCACGTGGGCGGATCGGCCGCGCACGTCCCGGTGCAAGGGGTGCTCGGTGGGGAGCTGGCGGTGGCCCGCAACGGGCATGGCGACGGCGACGGGGCCGGCGTGCCCCCGGGTCCGTACGGCATCGCGATGACCGCCGGCGGCAAGGTACTGCGGTTCGCGCTCGGCAGCCTGGCGGCCGTCTCGACCCGCAAGGGTCGCTCGGTGGTCCGGCTGGACGCGACTTTCGAGGACGACCTGGTGGTGGGCGTCGAGGTCTCCGACGGCTCCGAGAACGTCTGCCTCGCGACCCGATCGGCGCGGGTGCTGATCTTCCCGATCGCCGAGGTCAACGTGGTCTCGGGGGCGGCCAAGGGGGTCACGGCCGTGCGGCTCGACGCCAAGGACCGGGTGCTCGGCTTCACGCTGGCCAGCCGCAAGCGCGAGGGGCTGACGGTCCGGACCAGCCGGGGGGCCACGCAGATCATCCGGGCCACGAAGTACCCGGTCGCCAGCCGCGGCGGCAAGGGGTACGGGATCCTCCAGCGCGGCACGCTCGACGCCGTGGTCCCCGACGACGCGGTGCCGATCCCGCCGGTCGAGGAGATCGTCGAGTAAGTCCCGGCCCGCCCGTCGCGTCGCTCAAGGCCACGACCGAATCCCGCAGTCCTGAAGGCAGCGTCTCATGGCATCCGGCTCGTACAACGCCGATTCGATCACGGTCCTGGAGGGGCTCGAGGCCGTCCGCAAGCGCCCCGGCATGTACATCGGCGGCGTCGACAAGGCGGGCTTCCACCACCTGCTGTGGGAGATCCTGGACAACGCCATCGACGAGGTGATGAACGGCCACGCCAGCCGGATCACCGTCACGCTGGCCAAGGACGGCCGCACGATGAGCGTGACCGACAACGGCCGCGGCATCCCGGTCGACATGCACCCCAAGACCGGCAAGAGCGCGCTCGAGGTCATCTTCACAACCCTGCACGCCGGCGGCAAGTTCGACAACGACGCCTACAAGGTCGCCGGCGGCCTGCACGGCGTCGGCGCCAGCGTCGTGAACGCCCTGAGCAAGTGCCTGATTGCCGAGGTGCGCCGCGACGGCCGGCTCTACCGGCAGGAGTACCGCCGCGGCAAGCCGATGGGGGCCGTCGAGCCAGGCGACCCCGCGCGGGGCACGGGCACGACCATCACGTTCACGCCCGATCCGGACATCTTCCGCGAGCAGGCCTTCGACCCCGACCTGATCGCCGAGCGGCTCGACATCAAGACGTACCTGAACCGGGGCCTGACGATCCAGTTCGTCAACGAGAAGGCCCAGGAGACCCGCGAGTTCCGCCACGAGGGGGGACTCGCCGACTTCCTGGACGCCACCAACACCGCCAGGCAGGACACCCGCGTCGCGCCGATGGCGTTCGTACTCGACCGCGACGATGACGGCTTCCGCTTGAGCCTGGCCCTGTGCTGGACCGAGGCGACCGACGAGCACGTCCGATCGTTCGTGAACACGATCCCGACCCGAGACGGCGGCACCCACGAGCAGGGGCTCCGGGGCGCGGTCACCGCCGCGGTGGGCCGGTACATCAAGGATCACGAGCTGCTCAAGAAGGGGATGGAGGTCAAGGGCGAGGACATCCGCGAGGGCCTCACCGGCGTCCTCTCCGTCTTCATCCACGAACCCCAGTTCCAGGGGCAGACGAAGGACCGGCTGAACAACCCGGAGATCCGCTCGCTGGTCGAGTCGACGGTCCGACCGCAGCTCGAGAGCTTTCTGCTCAAGAACAAGAGCGTGGGCGATGCGATCGCCGCCCGGGTGATTCAGGCGGCCAAGGCCCGCGAGGCGAGCCGGGCGGCCGCCAACCAGGTGCGCCGGAAGACGGCCATCAGCGGGCGGCTGAACCTGCCCGGCAAGCTCCACGACTGCGACAGCACGAACCCCGACGAGTCCGAACTGTTCATCGTCGAGGGCGACTCGGCCGGCGGCTCGGCCAAGCAGGGCCGCGACCGCGACATCCAGGCGATCCTGCCCCTGAAGGGCAAGGTGCTCAACGCCGAGCAAGCCGGCAAGGCGAAGGTGCTCGACAACAAGGAGCTGACCGACATCGTCAGCGCCCTGGGCTGCGGCATGGACGACCAGTACGACCCGACGCGGCTCCGCTACGGGAAGGTCATCCTCCTGACCGACGCCGACAGCGACGGCCACCACATCGCCACCCTGCTGCTGACGTTCTTCTACCGCCACCTGCCGGCCCTGATCGAGGCCGGCCGCATCTACCTGGCCTGCCCGCCGCTGTTCAAGGTGGCCCACGGCAAGGAGACGTACTGGGCGGCCTCGGACGCCGACCGGGACCGGATCCTGGATAAGCTCCCCAGGAACGCCAAGCCGAACATCACCCGGTTCAAGGGCCTGGGCGAGATGCCCCACCAACTCCTCTACGAGACGACCCTGGACCCGGCCCGCCGCCGGCTGCTGCGGGTGGTCGTGCCCGACGAGGACCGGCCGTACACCGAGAACACGGTCACCGAGCTGATGGGCAAGGACCCCGAGGGCCGCTTCAAGTTCATCATGGCCGAGGCGTACACCGCCAAGGACATCGACATCTGACCGGGACTCGCCCGGGGCAGCCGGCTCAGTCGGCCACCCGGATCAGCACCTTGCGGGCTCCGGGCTGGCCGGCGGCGGCAAAGGCGGCCTCGGCGTCGTCGAGGCCATACTCTGCGCCCACGATCGGGGTCACGTCGAACCGGCCTTCCGACAGAGCCCGGATGGCCTGATCGAAGGGTCCGCACCGGGAACCGACCACCCGGACCTCGTCGATGACGATGCGGGCCAGGTCGATCTCGTACGGCGCGGCCACCGTCGTTTTGAGGACCACCGTGCCGCCGGGCCGCACCAGGCCCAGCGCGAGGGGCAGCCCCGTGCGGGAGCCGGTGGCGTCGACGACCAGGTCGAACGGCCGTCCCAGGCCAGCGGCCGCGTCCCGGGCACAGGTGGCGATCGCGGGGCCCGCCAGGGCCAGCTTCTCGGGATGCTTGCCGACCAGGGTGACCCGGGCGCCCGCGTCGCGGAGCACCCAGGCACACAGCAGGCCGAGCTTGCCGTCGCCGAGCACGGCGGTCTGGGTGCCGGGGGCGATGGGCACCTCCTGCGGGATCCGGAACGCGGCGGCCAGGGGCTCGATGAGCACGGCGCGACGGTCCTCGATCGCGTCGGGGATCGCATGCAGCGTCCACTCGGGGACGCACACCCGATCGGCCATGGCGCCGTCGTGCCGGAAGATCCCGAGCACGGTGCGGTGCGGGCAGTGGTTGGAGCGACCGGCCTGGCAGGTGGGGCAGTTGCGGCAGGCGAAGTTGATCTCGGCTGTCACGCGCCGGCCGTCGTCGGTCTCTGCGACGAACTCGTGCCCCAGCACGCCCTCGAAGCCCATGTACCCCCGGGCGAGCTGCTGGTCGGTCTCGCAGATCCCGGCCAGCCGGACGCGGAGGCCAACCTCGCCGGGTTGGGGTGTCGGGTCGGGCAGGTCGCGTCGGAGTCGCACGCCCTGGGCATCGCAATAAACGCCACGCATTTGAGATCCTCGGAGTCGCGCAAAGTGACGGTTTCTGGGCGAGATCCGACGGGTTACCGGCCCGGCGACGCGCGAATGGCGCGTGAAAAAGGTTGGCGATCGGGGCTTGATTTTGTAAGCTTTAACCCTTCGCTTGCCCAGATTTCCTGCCCAGACCGCCCACCAAAAATCCGGGTCTGCGAGCGAGATGGCCGGGATGAGCCGTCCAGTTTGAGACGAACGCAACGGGCGTCCTCGACTGCGAACAGTTCGGCCTGACCTCCCCGTGTTTGGCCTCCGCGTGACAGCATCCACCCCGCCCCCACGGCGGTGTCGGGATTGGCGGGTCCGGTGGGATCGTCGCTCCCGGCCTCATTTCCACAGGTTCCAAGGGTACAGAATGACGACGACGACCGCGACCGCGCCCAAGGAAAGCTCAGCCTATGTCGCCTGGGCCCCATTGCTCTGGATTGTGGTCCTCCATGTCGGGGCCTTGCTGGCCTTCCTGCCGTACTGCTTCTCCTGGTCGGGTGTCTGGATCTGCCTGTTCCTGCACTGGCTGACCGGCGGCATCGGCATCTGCATGACCTATCACCGCCTGCTCACGCACCGCAGCTTCGAGACCCGCCCCAAGGCGCTCGAGTACGTCATGACCGCCTTCGGCTGCATGGCCTCCGAGGGCGGGCCGATCGGCTGGGTCGCCGACCACCGCCGCCACCACAAGTTCTCCGACCAGGAGGGCGACGTTCACTCGCCCGACCAGGGCTTCGGCTGGGCCCACATGTTCTGGTGGATGACCCCGGACATCACCTCGCGGCACACCGACGAGTACCTCAAGAAGTGGGCCCCCGACCTGTACAAGGATCCGGTGCACCGCTTCCTGAACGTGATGCACTTCCCGCTGATCCTGGGGCTCTTCGGCCTGCTCTACGGGCTGGGCTATTACTTCGGCGGCACGCAGCTCGCCGTCTCGTGGCTGGTCTGGGGTGGCTTCCTCCGCACGATCTTCGTGCTGCACACCACCTGGCTGGTCAACTCGGCCTCGCACATCTGGGGCTACCGCTCGCACGAGACCCGCGACCACTCGACGAACCTCTGGTGGGTGGCCGCCCTGACCTATGGCGAGGGCTGGCACAACAACCACCACGCCTACGCTACCTCGGCCCGCCACGGCTTCAAGTGGTGGGAGATCGACCCGACCTACTACGGCATCAAGGTCATGCAGGCCCTCGGCCTGGCCGTCAAGGTCAAGTTTCCCAAGCTGAACGCGACCATGACGCCGACCATCAAGGCGAACGGCCAGGTGGCCTCCATCCCCGTGGATTCGCTCGACGATGGGTCCAGCCTGGATCCGTCGGAAGCCAACGAGCCCGAGGCCGACCTGCTCGGCGCCCAGGCCGGCCGCTGAGCCGCCGGTCTGCGTGAGTTTGCCGCGAGGGGCCGCGATCCGGGTGACCGGGCCGCGGCCCTTCCCCATTGCGCTCCACAGCGCCCCGATTCTCCGCTTGATTGCCGGGCGCCCCGGGGCGAAGATACATCGGCCTCAAACTGCGGCTCTAGCTCAACGGCAGAGCAGGGGACTCATCGACGAAATGGTGCCGCCGGGGGGAGACCCCCGTGCTGGAACCGGGTGAATTGCGGGAACCCTACACCGGGCTCGGGTTCGACTTCGAACGCGGGACCCGGCACGGCAATCCGCAGCCAAGCCTGGCAGGGCCCTGGTGGCCAGGACGGTTCAGAGACTAGCGGGGTGAGTCCCAACAATAACCCCCGCCGCGAGCGCCCGGCCTCCGTCGACCCCTCGGGGACGCGGAGGATGAGATAGTCCGAGCCCCGTGGAAACGCGGGGATGCCTCGAATCCCTTGGTTGCAGGTTCGAATCCTGCGAGCCGCACTGCCGCCCCTCGCCTCGGTCCCCATCCGGATCTCCGGCCGCTCGCGCGTTCCATACCCCCACCCGTCCTGTTCGATCCGCCCTGGCGGTGCCCGTGAGCCCCATCGATCTCCCGGCCCCGGAACGGACGACCAGCCGACCGGCCGGCGTGATGGCCTGGCTGGTGATCCTCGGACTCGGGCTGGCCCACGGCCTGGGCTGCTGGATCGGTTCGGGCGGCTGGGGGGCGCTCCGAAGCGACTGGCCGATCGCGCAGCACGATCATCCCGTGCACTTTCACAGCGCCTCGGTGGCCGGCGGGTTCCTGCACCGGACCCTGACCAACGCCGGCTACGACCCGAGCTTCATGGCCGGGTATCCCAAGACGGTCCTGTTCCCGCAGTCGTCGACGCTGTTCGACGTCGTGGCGGCGGTCGTCCCGCGCGAGCGACTGCCGCAGGCGTTCAAGCTCACGGTCCTGGTCGCCGTGGCCGCCTTGCCCTGGCTGGTGGCGCTGGCGAGCCTGGCCTTCGGATTCCGTTCCGAGGCGACCGCCTTCGCCGTGGCGCTGGCCCTGCTGTTCGCCTGGACGGAAGGCGGCGGCGCCGGGTTCCCGCTGAACTTCGCGATGTACGGCATGACGGCTTACTTCGTCGCTGTGCCGCTGGGCCTGGTCGCCTGCGGCACCCTGGCCGCCTACCTGGAACGGGGCGGTGGAGTTCGCTGGCTGCTTGGCGCGCTGGCCAGTTCGCTGACCTTGCTGGCCCATGCGCTGCTGCCCCTGGTCCTGCTGCCGATGGCCCTGGCCTCGTACGCGGCGGCCATCGCCACCGCCAGGCGTCGGAGGGCCGGGCTCTTGCCGTCGCGGCATCTCGGCTTCTGGTTGATCGGGATGGTGACGCTGGCAGTGAACGCGTTCTGGTGGTGGCCGGGCCTCTGGTTCACCAGGCTGCTGCGATCGGTCTTGCCGGCGTTTTATCATCCCGAGCCCGTCTGGCAGCGGCTGGTCGACATCGCGCGCCAGGGGCTCTGGATCCAGCCCACGCTCTGCCTGCTGCTCGTGCCGGGCCTGGTCGCCCTGGCGCGGAGCCGACCGGCGGCGGCCGGGGCCCTGGGGGGCTTCACGCTGGCGGGCTTCGCCTGGGGATACCTGGCGGGGGCCTTCCGGGCACTCGATACGCTCCAGCCGGGACGCCAGACGTATGCCTTTTATCTCGGAGCCGCCCTGCTCGGCGGCCTGGCCCTGGCGACGATCCGCGAGCGGCTCTCCGGCTGGCGCGCCCGGCCCGACCTCCTGTTCCTGGCCGTGCTGCTGGGCGGGGCCTGGTGGGGCTTCGGGGCCGACGTGCAGGGCTCGGTCCGGTACCGGCTCGGGTGGAGTGGTGCACCGCCGTTCCTGAACAGCCGGCCCACCGATCGCCTGAAGTGGCTGGTGGCCTCGATCCGGCGGCACCTCGAGCCCGGAGATCGCCTGCTGTACGAGGAAGGCGGGCGCGACCTTGATGGCATCCCCGACCCGTATCAGGGCGGCCGGTTCAGCGGGCTGCTGCCGTACTTGACCGGCGTCGAGGTGCTGGGCGGCCCGTACCTCATGGTCTCCCTGAAGACGAACTTCACGCAGTTCGGTGAGGGCCGCCTCTTCGAGCGAGCCGACTGGGACGAGGCGTTCTTCCGGCGTTACGCGGCGATCTACCGGCCGACCGCGATCGTCTGCTGGAGCCCGAAGGCCGTCGCCTTCTGCCAGGCGCACCCCGACCTGATCGAGATCCTGGACGTCCAGACGATCATGCTGCCGGTGCTCGACGCCCGCACCGGTCGGCCCGTGCCGTACCGCAGCCAGTTGCTGTTTGCACGCGTCAAGGGGTATGGCGGCGCGACGATCCGGGGCGAGGCCCGGGTGCGGGCGGAGCCCGGTCGGCTGGTGATCGAGCCCGGGGCGCATGGCGATGAGCTTGACGGTCTGGTCGTGCTCCGCTATCACTCCGTCCCGTGGTTGCGGAGCCAACCGCCCGTGCCGCTCGAGGCCGTGACCGAAGGCGACGATCCGGTGCCGTTCATCGGCCTGCGACCGCCGCCGGAGGGCGTGACGATCGAGCTGCACTGGCCCCCTTGATCGGGGGGGTCGTCGGGCCCTGCCGGCCTGGCGATGTCGTCCGCCGCCGCGGGACCGCCTGGAGGCTCGTCCCGCCGAATCTGCCTTGCTCCATGGAGGGAGCGCCGCGTGTCCAAGTCGCCGTCGCCGGGACCCTTCGGCATCGCCTGGGAGGTCCACTGCTGGCGCGCCGTCTGGATCGCATGGTCCATGACCATGCTGGGCTCGGCGCTGCCCTACGCCTGGAAGGCCGCCGACCACCGCAGCGCCTTCCTGCGCTGGCGGCATCAGGTGCTGGAGCTCGGCCAGGGCGTCAACATCTGGGACCGCTACTACTTCCCGAACCCGCCGATCCTGCCGCTCACCCTCTACCCCCTGTTCCTGCTGCCGACGATGCTCGGGGCCATGCTCTGGTACGGCCTGAAGGTCGGCATGGCGACCGGCTCGTTCCAGGCCTTGCACACCATGGCCCGCGGCCAGGGGAAATCGCTCCCGTCCTGGGGCATCGCCCTGGTGCTGATCCTCAGCCTGCGGCCGATCCTGAGCGACCTGCAGCACGGCAACGTGAACCTGCTCATCCTCTCGCTGATCGTCGGCGCCCTGATGGCCTGGCGCTCGGGCCGCGACGGCCTGGCGGGCCTGCTGCTGGCGCTGAGCATCGCGTACAAGGTGACCCCCGCGCTCTTTCTGCCGTACTTCGTCTACAAGCGAAACTGGCGACTGGTCGGCGCGTCGCTCGTGGGGCTGGTGCTGTTCCTGTTCGTCATCCCCGGCGCGGTGCTCGGGCCGCGATTCAACTGGGAATGCCTGATGGAGTGGCGGCTCAACATGATCAGCCCCTACGTCGAGGGGGAGGTCATCCCGAGCGTCCAGGAGGTCAACCAGTCGATGGCCGGGGTGGCCACACGGGTCCTGACCGACGCCAACACCGAGGGTCAGCACGGCAACAGCCACATCCTCCAGGAACACGACCACCTGAACTTGCTCTCCTGGGCTCCCGAGACGGTCGCCCGGCTGGTGAAGCTCGTGAGCCTGGGGTTTGTCGGGCTGCTCGCCCTGTTCTGCCGTACCAAGGCCGCCCGGCGCGATGATCCGCGCTGGCTGGGCGAGTTCGCCCTGGTCGTGCTCACGATGCTCTTCGTCTCGGAGCGGAGCTGGAAGCATCACTTCGTGACCTTGCTGATCCCGAACACCTTCCTCGTGTATCAGCTCTGCCTGGTTCCGATGTCACGACGCTGTCGGACGATCATCGGTGTCGGCTTGCTCACCTCGGCCGCCCTGATGGCGACGACGTCGAGCGAAATCGGCGGTGTGCTGCTCGGCGAGGACGGCCACGAGGTCGCGCTCTTCTACGGGATGTTCTTCTGGTCGGCCCTGGTCCTCTACGGGCTGACGGCCTGGCGCGTCCTGGTCGGCCTGCGAGCCCCCGAGGACTTCGGGTTGACTCCGAGCGACGCCCGGGCCGGCCTGCGACACGAGCTGCCCCAGCCGCACTACGGCGGCATCACGGCGAGCCGGCCGCAGCCCTGATCGGCCGCTCGCCCAACATACCGACCCGCACTTGAGCCGGGGTGTCCACAGGCCTGAAAGGATTCGGGCCGGTGGGCACCCCAGTTCGCTTTGGCGGCCTCCGGCAATCTGTGCGGGTCGTGCGGATTTTCGGGATTGTTCCTCATGGCCGGCCTGCCCGGCGGCCGATGAGAACTCCTGAGTGGGGATCCCGGGACGACCATCGGTCAACCCAGCGGTTCCGGTCCCCAGCCGCTCGCGACCGCACTCTGCGGCGCACGGCACCTGCAACGGCTGGCCCCGACGCCCCCAACCGGGTCCGGTCCGAGTGCTCCTGCTGGTCATGGAGGGCCAACGATGTCGAGTCATGACGCGCCGCGCAATCGGGACCGAAGCCGCAAGCTGCCCCAGTTCGACTCGATGGAGTCGCGGCAGCTGCTGACCGGCGGCGCCGGCAACACCCTGGCGATTCTCCAGGGCGAGGTCACGGCCGCCGGCAAGCCGGCCACGCTGACGTTCGTCGTCAATCCGGCGAACTTCACGCTCCCGAAGGGCAAGGCCACCATCGGTGTCGACGTCGCGGCCCCCACGGGCTCGAAGCTCACGCCCCAGATCGCCTCGGTCAGCGAGAACGGCGGCGCCGCGCGTCGCAATCCGCTGCTGAGGCAGGGCAACGCCACCGGCCTCGGCAAGGCGATGACCACCACCGTGAGCCTCAAGGGCGCCACGGCCCGAATCACGCCAGCCAAGGGCGCCTTGAAGGGCGCGGTCTCGACCATGGTCACGACCAAGGCGACGACCACCCCGAGCCCCAGCACGCTCACGATCCAGATCAACGGCCAGAACAGCACGACCGGCAAGCTGCTGCTGGGCGTGTACCTGCCCGGCGACGCCGACGGCAACGGCTCGGTCGACCAGACCGACATCAAGGCCATCAAGTCCCGGCTCGGGACGATCGTCGGCGACAGCAACTACGCCTTCGACGCCGACTCGAACCGCGACGGTCGGATCAGCCCTGACGACATGCGGCTCGCCCAGGGCAACCTCGGCGTGAAGGCGACCCTGTCCCCCCTGGTCTCGGCGAACCTCGACGAGGCCAGCGACACCGGCGCCGTCGACCGGATCACAGCCGCAACCGAGGCCAAGCTGACCGGCATCGCCTCGGCGGGCGCCACGGTCACCTACAGCGAGGTCGCCAAGAAGGTGCCCGATGTCTCGACGGTGGCCGACCCGACCGGCAACTACGAGATTAAGGTGCCGCTGGCCCCCGGCATGAACAACTTCAAGGTCACCGTCGCCGACTCCTCCGGCCAGGTGATCTCGGGCATGATCGACGGCATCAACCAGAATGCCGTCCTGGCGGGCCTCTCGGCGCCCGCGAAGACGCCGTCGACCTCGGTCACGACCACCACGCCGACCACGGGCGCCTGAGTCCTGGGCCTCGACTGACGACCGCCGCACTGAACCGCCGGAGCAACCCACCTGCTCCGGCGGTTTGGCGTTCCAGGATCAGCCGGGTGCGCAGTCGGGCTCGGGCGTGGTGGAATCGGCGGCGGCGAGGGCCCGCGCGACGGCGGCCGCGAGCTGTGGCTCGGGCGCGCCGGCGTGCAGGCGCAGGGCCTCGATCGCCTCGGGCGTGGCGATCCGCCCGAGGGCCCAGGCCGCCGCGGCCCGTACGACGGGATCTTCCCGCGGATCCGCCAGCCGGCCGGAGAGACTCGGCACGGCGCGGACGAGCCGGCGGGTACCCAGGATCAGGGCGGCGTTGCGCCTCAGGCCGGCGGCCTTGGTGCGCTTCAGAGCCGTGCCGCGAATCCGGTCGGTGAACTCGGCCGGGTCGGCGTCGAGCCACGCGATCAGGTCGGGATCCACCCATTCGGGCCGAGCCCGGAACACGGGACCACCCTCGGCCGGCGCCTTGCGATTCCAAGGGCAGACCTCCTGGCAGATGTCGCATCCGAACGCCCAGCCGTCGAGCCGATCCGCCCAGAGCTCGGGGATCGGCCCGCGGTGCTCGATCGTCCAGTAACTCAGGCACCGGGCGGCGTCGAGCTGGTAAGGGGCTGCGAAGGCGTCGGTGGGGCACGCTTCCAGGCATCGCGTGCACGAGCCGCAATGGTCCGTCCGGTGCGGGGTGTCGGGCGGCAGCTCGCGATCGATCAGCAGGGCGCCCAGCAGGGTGTAGCTCCCGAGCCGACGGTCGATCAGCAGCGTGTTCTTGCCGATCCAGCCCAGGCCAGCGAGCTGGGCGAAGTCTCGTTCGAGCAGCGGGGCCGAGTCGGCCACGGCACGACCGGTCAGGCCGGGCACCTCGGCCTGAAGCCACGCGAGCAGATCCTCCAGGCGCCGCCAGAAGTGCTCGTGGTAGTCGCCCCCCTGCGCGTATCGGGCCACACGACCCCGGGCCGGGTCGTCGCAAGGCGATCCCGATCGCTGCCCGTAGAGGGCACTGGCGACGAGGACGGTGCGGACACCGGGCAGGATCGAGTCGGGGTGTTCCCGGGCGGAGGCCTGATCGGCCAGGTACGTCATGCCGGCGGCATGGCCGCGCTCGATCCATTCGACGTAGCGATCGAAGCCGGGTGGACGGACGGCAGGGGCGATCCCGAGCCGGTCGAGGCCAAGCTGCCGGGCCTCGGCCTTGAGCCGCGGGACCAGATCATCGGGCAGAGGGGTCATCGGACCGGGTCTCGGGGCCGAGTCCCCCCGGGGAGGGCGGCCGGCGTCGGGGTGCAGCGCCGGCGCCGACCATCTCGGATCAGGGGGTGATCGGGGTGAGCGCCCGCAGGGCGATCGAGTCCTTGACGCCCAGGTTGGCGTAGATCCGCCGGGTCGCGTCCGACTTGTTCAGGGTGTAGAAGTGGATCCCGCGCACCTGGTGGTCGAGCAGGTCGCGGCACTGCTCAGTGGCCCAGTGGATCCCGACCGTGGTCACCGCCTCGTCGTCCTCGCAGCGCCGGATCGCGCGATCGAGCCGGGCCGGGAACCGGGCACCCAATGCCAGATCGGCCATGCGGACCATGCCGGCCCGGGTGGTGATGGGCATGATTCCGGCCAGGATCGGGACCCGGATGCCGGCCAGGTCGCAGCGCTCGCGGAAATCGTAGAAGTCGCGATTGTCGAAGAACAGCTGGGTACAGATGTAGTCGGCCCCGGCATCGATCTTGCGCTTGAGGTGGTCCATCTCCTTCAGCCGGTTCGGGCACTCGGGGTGCCCCTCCGGGAACCCGGCCACCCCGATGCCGAAGCCGCGTGGGTCGCTGGGCGACGTCTGCGACCGCACGAACCGGACGAGATCCTCGGCGTACTGGAAGGCGTCCTTGGTCCGGTCGTAGGCGACCTTGCCACGCGGCGGGTCACCCCGGAGGGCCAGGATGTTGTCGATCCCGTCGGCGGCGTAGCGATCGAGGATCGCCTGGAGCTCGGCCTCGCTGTGGCAGACACAGGTCAGGTGTGAGACGGCCGTCAGGTCGGTCTCGCGCTGGATGCGGTGGATCAGCTCGTGGGTGCGCTCGCGGGTCGAGCCGCCGGCGCCGTAGGTCACCGAGACGAACGAGGGCCGCAGGGCCTGGAGCTGGGCGATGTTGGCGAACAGTTCGTCCGAGGCGGCGTCGGTCTTCGCGGGGAAGAACTCGAAGCTGAATGTGGTCGGATGGTCGCGAAAGATATCGAGGATGTGCATCGCTGGTTCCCGGCTCGACTGTCCCGGCGCCGGCATTGGCGCCCAGGCGCTGCTCCCGCGTCGAGCCCCGAAATTGTCCCGCAAGCCACGGCTCAGGGGCAAGACGAATCGAGTGGTTCCAGTCCCTGCCGGGGGCAAAACTTGCGCAACGTGCACACCGGACAGCGCGGCCGGGCCGCCAGGCAGACGGCCCGGCCGTGCTCGATCATCCGGTGGCTGAAGACGATCCAGCCCGGCTTCGGCAGGATCGCCACCAAGTCGCGTTCCACCCGCTCGGGGTCGGTGGCCGAGGTCAGCCCCAGGCGATACGACAGCCGCTTGACGTGAGTATCGACGACCACGCCCGAGGCGATCCCGAAGCCCGTGCCCAGCACGACATGGGCCGTCTTCCGACCCACGCCCGGCAGGACGGTCAGCGCCGCCAGATCGTCGGGGACGGCGCCGCCGTGGTGCTCGACGAGGGCCGTCGCCATGCCGACCAGGTTCTTGGCCTTGGCCCGAAAGAACCCGGTGGAGTGGACGATCTCTTCCAGCTCGGGCAGCTCGGCGACCGCCAGGGCGGCGGCGTCCGGGTAGCGGGCGAAGAGGGCGGGGGTCACCCGGTTGACCATCTTGTCCGTGCACTGGGCCGAGAGGATGGTCGCGACGAGCAGCTCGAAGGGGCTCCGGAACTGGAGGGCGCACCAGGCCTCCGGATACGCCTGGGTCAGGGCCTTGACCACGCGACGGGCCTGCACCTTCGGGTCGGCGGGGCGGCCCGAGGGGGCGGGTCCAGGGCGTTGGGGACGCTCGGGCATGGCTCTGGCAGGGCTCCTTGACCACCGACCCGACCGGCTCTGGCGGCCAGGGGTTGTCGCCTCAGTTCTCCGATCTACAATGCCGCAAGCCCGGAAGGACCGCCAGCCCGCCCCGCCGGTTCCTCCCACCCGGCAAGCACTTTGGTCGGGATCACCCGTCCCGTCCCGGACTCATCGCCCCAACCTCCGCTGGACCGCTCGCTTGATGCACGGTGACTCCGACCTGCGAGATTTCGCGAACCATACCCGGCTGTTCCCGCTGCCAGGTGTGGTGCTGCTGCCGCACTCGGTGTTGCCCCTGCACATCTTCGAGCCGCGGTACCGGCAGATGACCGAACACGCCCTGGCCAGCGATCGTCTCATCACGATCCTCCAGGTGGACCCCGCCTACGACTGGTCGAGCCCCGGCGAGCCCCGGCTGGCGGAGTTCGGCTGCCTGGGCCGGATCGTGAGCGAGGAACGCCTCCCCGATGGCCGCTTCAACATGCTCCTGCTCGGCCGCAAGCGGGTTCGGATCATCCGCGAGCTCGAGGTGCCGACCCTCTACCGTCAGGCCGAGGTCGAGATCCTCGAGGACATCGAGCCGACCACACCGATCGGTCCCACCCGTCGCGAGTTGATCCAGCTCTTCCGGCGCTGCGTGCCGATCGATGCCGAGCTCTCGTCGCTGCTGGACAAGGACCTGCCCCTGGGCATCCTCACAGACATCCTGACCCAGGGGCTCGCCCTGAGCCCGGCGATGGGCCAGGCCTTTCTCACCGAGCCCCGCAGCTCGGCCCGGGCCGAGGCCCTGGCGGCACTCTTGCAGCAACTCGACCCCCTGAAGCCGGGGTGGCCGACCAACCGGCCGTCCTCGCCACCGTTCAGCCTGAATTGACCCCCCGGGACCGCATCGCGGCGTGTCGGTCGCGGACCACCGCCGTCCCGGGATCGCCCACTCCCGTGGTTGGCGCTGAAAACTTCTTTCCCAGCAAAGGGTGATGATGCACGTCTCTCGTCCCAACGGCGCGACCCTGGAGGCTCCCGTGTCCCTTCCCCCCCTGGACATCGACGATTCGACGCCCCAGGCCCAGGAGCCGGCCCCGGTCGTCGACCAGGCCCGGATCCGTCGCGCCGTCCGCGAGATCCTGCTGGCCGTCGGCGAGGATCCGGACCGTGAGGGCCTGCTGGAGACCCCCGACCGGGTCGCTCGCATGTACACCGAGGTCTTCGCCGGCCTGCACCAGGACCCGGCCAAGTTCCTCAAGAAGTCGTTCACGCAGGTGTACGACGAGATGGAGGTCGTCCGCGACATCGAGTTCGCCAGCTTCTGCGAGCATCACCTCCTGCCGTTCACCGGCAAGGCGCATGTCGCGTACATCCCCAAGGGCCAGGTCGTCGGCCTGTCGAAGATCCCCCGCGTCATCGAGACCATGGCCCGTCGCCCGCAGCTCCAGGAGCGATTGACCCAGGACGTGGCCGAGCTGTTGATGAAGGAGCTCGACGCCAAGGGGGTGGCCGTGGTGATCGAGGCCTCGCACAGCTGCATGACGATCCGAGGGGTCCGCAAGCCGGGCGCCTCGTTCGTGACCAGCGCCATGCTCGGCCTGTTCCGGGATCGCCACGCCACCCGCGCCGAGTTCCTGTCGCTGATCCGCAGCTCGCGCGACTGAGCACCTGACCCGGATCCCGGCAACGCGCATGCCGTGAGACCGTCGACCCCATTCCGTGATTCGCCGCAGTCCAGGGTTCTTGCCCGGGGCTGCGGCGAATCTGTGCTTTCCACCCCTGCACCCTGGCCCCCCGGGTCGGCCTCCGACTACGCTGTCAGGCTTGCGGTTCTCCAGAGCGGCTGGTTGGGTGACCCGGCCTCCCGGGATGCAACCCGATGGGTGAATCGCCCCGACCGCGCCCCCGGTCGGCCGGGGCCCCGGGCCACTCCGGGGCGAGTCGCTCCCCCATTCTGACCCTGGATGGTCCGGCATCGTCGTGGAAGAACAGCGCGCGCGGATCGTGGACGACCTCCGGGGGCAGCTCGACGGTGAGCTGCACTTCGAACCGCTGGATCGCGCCATCTACGCCGCCGACGCGGGACTGGACGAACAGGAGCCGCTGGGAGCCGTCGCGCCTCGGTCCGAATCGGACGTGATTGCGCTGGCCCGCTACGCGGCCGACTCGGCCGTGGCCCTGCATCCCCGGGGCGCGGGCACCGGCGCCGGTGGCGGCTGTCTCGGGCCGGGCCTGGTGGTCGACTTCAGCCGGCACCTGCGGCGGATCGTGGCGATCGGCTCCGATTCGGTCACCGTCGAGGCCGGAGCTGTCGTCGAGGTGATCAACCGCCAGCTCGCGCCCCGGGGCCGGCGGCTCGCCATCTCGGTCGACGGACCGGAGGTTCGCACGATCGGCGGCGCCATCGCCGACGACGCCGTGGGACTCCAATCGGTGCATCGCGGCGGCTGCGTCGACCACTTGCTCGGCGCCCGGATCGTGCTGGCCGGAGGCGAGACGGTCGAACTGGGGCCCCAGACCAATCTGGACGCCGAGAGCCACGGTCTCCGGGCCGAACTGGCCGAGCGGCTGTCCCGGCTCGGGGAGTACAACGCCGAGGCTCTGACCCGCCAGACCGGCGGCTGGCGCTGGGGACGCACGGGGGTTCCGCTGGCTCCGGCGCTCACGGGAACGCCGAGACAGTGGCAACGACTGGTCGTCGGCTCGATGGGGAGCCTGGCCCTGATCACCCAGGCCACGATCCGGACCGTTCCGATCCCGGGTGCCCGCGCCGTGGCCGTGCTGCCGTTCGCGCGCCTGGTGCAGGCAGCCGAGGCGGTCCCCGAGATCGGTCGGCAGGGCGTGTCGGCCTGCGAGCTGTTCGACTGGCGGACCCTGAGCCTGGCCCGCGACGCCGACCCCTCGCTGCGAGCCTGGTTGCCCGAGGCCGCCGAGGCCGTTCTGGTCGTCGAGTTCGAGGGGGCGGAGATCGCCGAGGCCGCCGAGCGGGCCCGCGCGCTGGCCGATTCGCTCTACCAGGCACGTCGCCTGGTGGCCGAACCCACCGAGACGGCCCTGCGCCCCGAGGTCGACCGCCTGCTGCACCTACCGGGGCGGATCGAACCCCTGCTGATGCGGGCGCCCGGCACAGCCCACCCGGTCCCGGTGGTGTCCGGCCTGCGGATTGACCCGACGCAGCTGCCGGGTCTGCTGGAGCTTCTGCGGGCCCAGTTGCAGGCTCACGGCGTGGACGGCCTGCTCTGGACCCACGCGACGCTGGCCGAGGTCCACCTGCGCGTGTTCCTGGACCTGGCCGATCGCGAGTCGCGGCATCGCCTCGAACGCCTGGGAGCCGCGGTTCGCGAGGCGGTGCTGGATCGCGGCGGAACGGTGGGCGCGGGCTACGGCCCCGACCGGCTGGCGAACCAGCGCCGCATGCTCGGAGATCTCTGGCACCTGCAACGCGAGCTCAAGAACGCCTTCGATCCCCAGGGCGTCCTGAACCCCGGCGCCGTGGCCGAGGACGACCCCGCCACGACCCGCCCGGTGCTCCGGCCCACCGCGGCCCCGGTCGGGAGTGGCCCGGAACCGTTGCTGCCGATCTGGGACTCCGGCGACCCGGACGCCGCGCTGCGGTGGCCCGAACGATCCCGGAGCGAGACCGTCGCCGCGTGCAACAGCTGCGGGGCCTGCCGCTCGCAGGAGCCCGCGCTGCGCATGTGCCCGACGTTCCGGGCCTCGCACGACGAGGCGGCCTCGCCCCGCGCTCAGGTCGCCCTGCTGCGACAGCTCGCCGCCGGTGGCATCGACGCCTCGCAGTGGGGCACCGAGAGTTACAAGGCTCACGCAGACCTCTGCGTGCACTGCCACCTCTGCACCACCGAATGCCCCTCGGGCATCGACGTCTCGTCCCTGATGATCGAGGCCAAGGCCGCCTACGTCGCCGACCACGGCCTGCCGCCCGACGACTGGATGCTCTCGCGCATCGACCTCTGGGCCTCGCTCGCCAGTCGGTTCCCGATCGCCTACAACTCGGTCATGGGCGGCCGCTGGTCGCGCTGGCTGCTCGAACGCGGCTTCGGCCTGGCCCGATACCGACGGCTGCCGAAGGCCCATCGCACGTCCTTCGTCCGCCGCGCGGAACGGATGGGGCTCACGATCCCGCGCCCTCACGAACCCGGCCCGCGCGTCGCCTACTTCCTGGACATCTTCGCGAACCACTTCGACCAGGAGCTGGCCGAGGCGGTGGTGGCTGTGCTGCGGCACGCCGGCGTGAACGTGTACGTCCCGAAGGCGCAGCGAGGCTGCGGCATGCCGGCGCTGGTCTCGGGCGACCTGGACCGGGCGCGGGACCTGGTCCTGGCCAACCTCAAGGTGCTGGGCAACGCCGTACGGCAGGGGTACACCATCGTGTGCTCGGAGCCCACGGCCGCGCTCATGCTCCGCCGGGAGGCGGCAAGGCTCACCGACGACCTCGACGGGGCCCTGGTGGCCGAGAACACGATGGACGTGGGCCAGTACCTGGAGGGCCTCGCCGCCCGCGGCGACCTGAAGCGTCCCGAGGTGCCAATCCCCACGCGGGTCGGGTATCACCAGCCGTGCCATCTCCGCGCCCTCGACGTCGGCACGCCGGGCCTGGACCTGATCCGCACCATCCCCGGCCTGGAGGTCGAGTTCATCGACCGCGGCTGCTCGGGGATGGCGGGGCTCTACGGCCTGGCCACCCGCGGGTTCCGCAACTCGCTGCGGGCCGGCCGCGGCCTGATCCGCCGGCTCCGCGACGACGACCTGCCCCTGGGCGCCACCGAGTGCAGCGCCTGCCGGATCCAGATGGAGCAGGGCGTCGCCAAGGCGACCCTGCATCCCATGAAGCTGCTCGCCATCGGCTACGGCCTCAACCCCTCGCTCCGCCGGCTGCTCGACCCGACCAACCGCAGCGGTTCGTGAGCCTGGACCGGCAGCGGCAAGAGTTCAGACCCCGGCCGTCGCCAGGGCCCGGGTCAGGAACGGGTCGCCCGTCGGCACCCCGTACCCCTCGGTGTAGATCCGCGTCAGGACCGACCGCAGCAGGTCCCGGTCGAGTGCGGCCGAACCGAACGGGAGCCAGAGCAGCTCGCCGTGCAGGGGCGCGGTGCCGGGCGTGAAGCTCGGGAACAGGTAATCGAGGTCGATCCGCTGCACGCCCAGCCTCAGGAAGAAGGCGAGCCGGCGTTCCCGGAGCGTCCGGGTGGCGGCGTCGAGGCCGGGCTCGCGGGTCGATTCGATCTCGCTGAACAGCCCCAGCGCCCGGGGGTACTCCCCCTGGAGCAGCTCGGCCAGCTTGCGGCGATGCACCGACCCGATCCCCTGCGAACGCAGGTCGGGACGCGTCGCGGTGTAGCAGGCCAGCAGGAAGTCCGGTCCCGTCCCGGTGAAGACCTCGGTCACGGACATGCAGACCAGCCGGCCGGTGTCGTCCCGGGTCTCGTCCAGCTCCATCGAACCCACGAGGAGCTGGGCCCGGAGGTCGTCCAGATCCTGCCGCTGATCGGGTGGGAACGCTTCCGTATAGAGCTCGACCCAGCCGTCGTCGTGGCCATCGCCGTCGCGGCAGACGTGCAGGTTGAGCGGACCAGCCTCGGTCGGGTGCAGGATCGATTCGGGCGGCGGTGGCGTTGCCATTCCGGACTCCCGGCGTGCGGCCTCGACGCGGATCGCGTCCCGGGGGCGTTGTGGCCCCGGACGACCCAGCCGAGTCTCGCGTTTCGATCGACGCAGTCAAGGGACTGCTCCTGCGCGGGAACGACTCCCGGGCTGAAGCTGGCTGGCGGATCGGGCGGAGTCGGCGGCGACACGGGCCCCCCCGAGTACCGCGCAGGGATCGGTGGATTCCTCGGGTTGACGCCCCCGGGATGAACGGCTACTGTCCGCGACGGTCGTTCTGACCACACGTCTCTGGCCTCACCGCGCCGTCGATTTACCCCCCAGGATCGGCCGTTGTACGTCGCTCGTCCCCTCGCTCTGGCCCGGCTCCCCGCGTGGGAATCGGGCCGGGTGCTCAGGGTCGGGCCGGTCAGGACCACGCGAGCGGAGCGTCTGCGAGGTGTCGCCAAGGATGGCGGCCCGGGGCGGGCGAGTCGAGCGGGGGACGTGCCGTGCGGGGTGAAGACCAGACCTGGTGGCCGAGACGCGGTCCCAGCCGGCTCTGCCTGGCACTGACGATGGTGCTGATCGCGGGGCTGACGCTGACGGTGCGCGCTGCCGATGACCCGCCCAACCCAGCCGACGCCACGATCGTGCTGGCCGGTGATCGGGTGCGACACTGGGATGCCGGCGGCGACCGCTGGGTGTGGCTCGACGGCCATGCCGAGGTCAGCCAGGGCACGGCGGGCGTGCGCGCTGGCCGCGCCCTGATCCGGATCCGATCGCTCGCGGTTGCCGGGGCCGCACAACCCGTGGCCGCCGTCGAGGTTTTTGCCGCGGGTGACGCCCGCAGCCTGGACGCCAATCCCTCGGACGCGCCCTCCGAGACCCTGCGGCTGGCCCTGGCCACTGCCAGCCTGCCCACGCTGCGGTCCCTGACCCCGGGCGGGCTGGGCCGGCTTGATGGCCCACCCGCGGGGCTCGACCTCCTGGCGGCGGGATTCCCGGCCAACCCGGCACCGGATGCGACCGAGGTCGCGGCCGCCGACCCGCCTCAGGCCCCGGAACTGGCAGATTCGCCGCCCGCGCTGCTGGTGGCGGAATCGGTTGCCGAGGCCCCGGACCTGCCACCGGCGAACGTCCCGACGACCGACGCCGGCAGCCTGTCCGTCCCGCCCCTGGAGCCCGCCGCGACCCTCGACCCGGGGGCCCAGCGGACGCAGCTCCCGGATGACGGGGCGCTCGGGGTCCCGCCTGGTGGCGACCCCATGAACATGGGCCCCGGCGACGACATGAACGCGCCGGACGCCGAACTGGACGACCTCCAGCCGCTGCCGCCTCCGACCGACGCCGTGCCGCTGCCCGACGGCGACGTGCCGTCTCCCACGATCCCGCCGGCCAACCTCCCCCCCGGCGTGCCGTTCGTCGAAGGGGAGATGGGGCCTGCGCCGCTGATGCCGGGGAGCCGGCGGACCTGGACGATCACCCCGCGCTATGGCGGCCGGCGCCCGATCTTCGAGTCGCCCCAGCGCGGGGCCGACGGCTCGATGATCTACACGATCCGGGGCGGCCTGATCATCATCTCGGAGATCCCCGGCCGCGGCCGCGTCGACGCCGCCGCCGATAGCGTGGTCATCTGGACCCGACCCAAGGCCGACGGGGCCGCCGCGGCCCCCGGGCTGGGCACGCCCATGGCCCAGGACCCCGACCAGCCGCTGGAGGCCTACCTCGAAGGCGACGTCATGATCCGGATCGACGAGCTCAAGCTCGCCGGCCCGAACGATCAGCGGTCGTTCCGGGGCGAGCAGGTCTACTTCGACTTCCGCACCGAGCGGGTGATCGCCCTGAATGCCGAGTTCAACGTCTTCACCCCGGGCTTGATCGCGCCGATCCGCACCAAGGGAGCGGTGATCAATCAGTTCCGCCCCGAGCTGGTCGACCCTCAGGGGCGGCTCAGCCTCGGACCGGCGCGGATCTCGGCCGACCAGACGACCTCGACCGGTAGCCGCTTCCCCAAGCCCGGCTACCGTTTCGACGCCCGATCGGTGGACATCAGCCAGGTCGAGGAGCCGATGACCGACCCGTTCAGCGGCGCCGCGATGCGCGGCCCGGACGGGCAGCCGGTCAAGGACACGAGCTGGCTGATCGACTCGCGACAAAACGTCTACTACATCGGCCCGGTCCCGTTCTTCTACTGGCCAAGAATCCGGACCACCGACGACCTGGAGCCGCCGCTCCAGAACTTCTCGTACCGCTATGGCAACTACTTCGGCAACCAGTTCCTCTTCGACTTCAGCGCCTTCAAGCTGCTCGGCATCCAGAAGCCGAAGTGGATCGACACCTGGAACTTCGACGCCGACTACCTGAGCATGCGCGGTCCCGCCGTGGGCACCGAGCTGGGCTGGTTCGGCAACGACGTGATCGGGAACCTGACCGACCCCTATGGCCGCAGCCCCGGGCGCGGGGTGGACAAGCCGTACTTCGGTTACCTGGACATGTGGGGAATCCGCGACACCGGCATCGACGTGCTCGGCTCCGGTCCCGCGATCGTGACCTTCGGGCCTCCGGGCGCCGGCAAGCGGGGTTATCAGCGCGACAGCGTCCCGTCGTTCGAGACCTACCGCGGCCGGTTCCTGTTCCGCCACATGCAGTCGTTGCTCGGCCCCGACGCCGAGGACACCGACGATTTCCGGATCCAGGTGGAGGCCGCCAGCTACACCGACCGGCAATTCCTCGAGCAGTACTACAAGCGGCTCTTCGACTCCGGTCTGGACCAGGACACCAAGGCGTACCTGATCTACCAGCACCGCAACACGGCCACCACGGTGACGACCCAGGCCAACCTGATGCCCTGGCTCACCGACACCCAGTGGCTGCCCAAGCTGGAGTATTACCGCCTCGGTGACTCGCTGTTCTCCAACCTCTTCAGCTACTCGCAGAACTGGGGAGCCGACTACGCCAACGTGCACACGGCCGTCGAGGTCAACAACCCGAACATTTTCGCGTTCCTGCCCTACGACCCGGTCTCCAACACCAGCGGGCCGTTCTCGGCGGGCCGGGCGTGGACCACGCAGCAGCTCGAGATGCCGCTGGACCTCGGGTTCCTGCGACTGGTGCCGTATGGCCAGGGCCAGCTCATGGGCTGGACCAATCAGCTCGACAACCAGTCGATGGGCCGGGCCTGGGGCGCCGGCGGCATCCGGGCCAACATGATGGCCTGGCGGACGTTCGACACGGTCGAGAGCGAGCTGCTCAACGTCCACGGCCTGGCGCACAAGATCAACTTCGACGTCGACTTCCGGACCGCCTACTCGTCGGTCAACCTTGAGCAGATCGGGGTCCAGGATCAGTACGACGACGACACCTACGAGCTGACCCGGCGCTACTTCGCGCTCACGAACTACGTGGGCGGCCTGCTGCCGATGCAGTATGACCCCCGGTTCCTGATGCTCCGCCGGGCCCTGAACCCGGTCGTCTTCACGCCCGACCTCCAGTCGGACCTGATGACGGTGAAGTTCGGGCTGCACCAGCGACTCCAGACCAAGCGCGGCCCGGAAGGACGCCGCCGGATCGTGGACTACATGGTGCTGGACCTGCAGACGACCTACTACCCGAATGCCAGCCGCGACAATTTCGGCGAACCGTTCGGCCAGAACATGTACAATTACGAGTGGTTCATCGGCGACCGGACCAGCATCGTCTCCACCGGCTGGTTCGAGTTCTGGGACGTGCAGGGGGACCCGATCCTCGTGACCAACCCCCGCAAGACGAACGACCCGTTCGGCCTGAAGGTGATCACCGCCGGCGTGAACGTGAACCGCCCGCCGCGCGGCAGCATCTACTTCGGGTACTCGATCATCAACACGGGCACGATCCAGACCTCGGCCCTGAACGTCGCGTACAACTACTGGATGAGCCCGAAGTGGTACACGTCGTTCGCGACCAGCTATGACTTCGGCAACGGCATCCTCCTCGGCTCGACCGTCTCGGTGACCAAGGTCGGGGCCGACTTCCTGACCTCGCTCGGCCTCTCGGTCGACCCCCAGCGGCAAAACTACACGGTCGGATTCGAGATTGCCCCCCGGTTCAGCCCGAACGTGCGGCTGGGCTCGGCGGTGGGCACGCGGTTCGACTCCCGATTCGCCCCGACCCAGTGATGAGCACGCCCTTGGCACCGAACGGACCGGATCCCGATCGTCCCCCGACCGCCGCCGGGCCGCCCGTCCGCCGCGTCGATCGAGCCCAGGCTCGATCGGTCGAGGAGGACGACCTCGACGCCCGCCTGGCGCAGTTCGAGGAGCTGCCCGAGTGGACCCCGCGCGCCGGGCGCCGCAACGCTCGCGAGAAAGGGGCCGCCGGCATCCGCGGCATCAAGCACGCCTTCCGGGGCGACTCCAGCTTCTTCGTCCACGCCTATCGCGGCCTGTTCCTGGCGCTCACGGCCGCCCTGATCGGCGTCGGCCCGCTTCAGTGGTGCCTGCTCTGCCTGGGGGCCGCCCTGGTCCTGATCGCCGAGCTCAATCACAGCGCCGTCGACACCCTGGCCCGCGCCCACGGCGACCCGGACGCACCCGGCCCCACCGCCGCCCGCGAGATCGCCTCGGCGGGCGTGCTGGTCTCCGTCGTCGTCTTCGCCGCCGTCGCCATCACGATCCTGACCCTGCGGTTCCTGCAGGTCTTCAGCCAGTGACGTGACCCGGATCCCGTTCAGCCCGCGTCCGCCTGGCGGGCGTGCAGGGCGGCGTGCTCGGCCTCGTCCGACGGCCTGGTGTCGCGGCCGCGCCGGACGCTGAGCTCGATCCGGTCCAGGAACTTCACGTTGGCGCAGTCGTCGAGTTCCGAGGTGTGGCAGGCCGTCGGGTCCTTGATCAGGAACCGGATCGGCCCGCCCTGCGCGGCGGTCATGGGGCCACCATCGAGGCGGTAGACGACGATCCCCTCGGCGCGGGTGGCGGCCAGGGGGATCGAGACGTGGAAGTCATCACGCTCGGCGTGCAGGGTCAGGTAGTTCGCCTCGGGACGCGGCCGCACCCGCTCCAGCAGGCACTCCAGGGTCACGCCATCCCCCCTGCGCGCGGGCTGGAACCGCGACACGTCCTGGACCCGGTGGGGCTCGGAGATCGCCTCCAGGTCACGGTAGCTCAGGGCCAGCGGCGCCTCGACGGCCCCGTCGACCCGCAGCACGATCGTGTCGTCCATCACGAGATTCCTCGGTCGAAGTCGAATGGTCAGTTCGCGGACGGTGATCAGGTGGAGCCCAGCCCCTGATGGAGCCGGCGGGCCAGCGAGATGGCGCCGGCAACCGGCTCGAGTACCTCGGTCGCGACCACCGGAGCACCAGGAGAAAGGACCTGGAGGTGGTCAAGCAAGCGCGCCCGGAGCGAGGTGGTGCCGAGCAGGAACCCACCGGCCAGGGCCAGGGGCGGGAACACGTCGGAATCGAGCAGGTTCAGCCCGCGGGCTACGGCCGTCGCCGTCTCCGCCAGGTGCTGAGCGGCCTCACTCACCAGGGCGTCCGCCCGCCCGTCCCCGCGGCGGGCGGCCTCGGCCACGAGCGGCGCCAGGCTGGCGATCCGGGTCCGGTCGAACTCCCCGCTGTAGATGGCGGTCACGAGCCTCTCGGGGGTTGCGACCGCCAGCGCCTCGCAGATCAACGGGGTCAGGGCGTCGAGGTCCCGTTGGGGCATGACGCGGCCGTCGGCACGTCGGGCGGTGAGTCGCAGCCCGGCGACGGCGACCCCGTAGGCGCTGCCCTCGTCGCCGAAGATGTGGCCCCAGCCGCCGGCCCGGGCGCGACGACCATCGGGAGCCCGCCCGACGGCGATCGAGCCGGTGCCGGCGATCAGGCCCAGGCCCCAGCCGTCGGGCGTGCCGGCGGCGATGACCAGATCGCCGTCGTTGACCAGCTCGTGCCGGCGCGCGGGGAAGACCGATTCGGACCAGTCGCTCAGCAGCGCCCGGTCCTCCGGCCGATCGAAGCCGGCCAGACCCAGGCACGCCATCGCGACGGTCGCGGGTGTCAGCCCCGCGTCCTGGAACGCTCCGGCGCGTGCGTCCCGGAGTGCGGCCAGGGCCGTTTCGGTACCCACGGCCTTGGGGTTCGAGGGCCCGGAGCGACCACGCCCGAGCACACGACCACCCGCGTCGGCCAGCCAGGCGATGGTCGAGGTGCCGCCGCCGTCGATCCCCAGCAACCACTCCGCGCTCATCGTGGCTCGACTCCCGTGGCCGCCCGCACCGCGGCCCGAACCAGCCCATTGTGTCCAATCAGCAGCCGCTCCGCCGTATCGAGATCGACCCCCGCCAGGGCCATGACCAGCGCCGGCTTGAGCCGTCCGCCGGTGCCAGCCAGCAGCTCACTGGCCACCGCGTCGTCCACCCCGGCCAGTTCCCGCAGGATGCGACGCGTGCGGAGCCGGAGCTTCTCGTTCGACGGCGTGAGGTCGATCATCCGGTTCCCGAATGTCTTGCCGACCCGCACCATCGCGCCGGTCGTGATCATGTTCAGGATCAGCTTGGTGGCCGTGCCCGCCTTGAGCCGCGTCGAGCCGGCGATCACCTCGGGTCCGACCAGGGGGGCGATCTCCAGGTCGACGGCTGCGCCCAGCGGGCTCGGACGGTTGCAGGCGATCCCGACCGTCGTGGCCCCGCACTCCCGGGCTCTCCGCACCGCGCCCAGGACGTACGGCGTCCGCCCGGAACTTGCGATCCCGACCACCAGGTCGGCCGCTGTCACGCGCCGGGCGTCCAGATCGGCCGCCCCCTGCTCGGCGTTGTCCTCGGCCCCCTCGACGGCCCGGGTCAGCGCGGTGGGACCGCCGGCGATGAGGCCGACCACCAGCTCCGGCGGCGTACTGAAGGTGGGCGGGCACTCGGAAGCATCCAGCACGCCCAGCCGGCCGGAGGTGCCGGCGCCGACGTAGATCAGCCGGCCGCCGGCCCGGAAGCGATCGGCCGCCAGCTCCACGGCCCTGGCGATCGCGATCGCCTCGGCCCGCACGGCGGCGAGCATGCGCTCGTCCTCGCGGCACATGAGGGCGACGATGCCGGCGGCGTCGAGGGTGTCGATCGCCTCCGAGTCGGGGTTGCGGGCCTCGGTGAGCAGGTGGTCTTCCGGCGGCATGGTGTGGATCACCTGGCCTCGTCATCGAGCGGGTAGAACCGCCACGACGTCTGGAAATCGCGACTGAGTGGCACGTCGGTCATGCTGGCCCGGATCAGCTCGACCGGGATGCTGTTGAGCCGCAGGATGGTATCGTGGAACGCCCGCTCGGTCATCTTGCCCGAGCTCACCAGCTCGCCGTGCAGGGCGCGGAACTGCAGGCCGCCGAGCAGGTAGGCACACTGGTAGAGGGGGCTGTATCCGCCCTCGAAGGAGCGGCGGACCTCGGCGCTGGCATTGGCCCGCTCGTGGCCGACGCGGTCGACCAGGTAGTCGACGCACTCCTGAGGGGTCATCCGGTCGAGGTGGAACGAGAGCGAGAAGACGATGCGGGCGCAGCGGTGCATCCGCCAGAACAGCATGCCGATGCGGTCCTCCGGCGAGCGCGGGAAGCCCAAGTCCCAGAGCCGCATCTCCCAGTAGAGCGCCCAGCCCTCGGTCCAGAACGGCGTCGCGAACGGGCTGCGGTAGGTGCGGTACCGCTCGGTCATGAACGCCTGGAGGTTGTGGCCCGGGATCAGCTCGTGGTGGACCGTGGCCCTGGCGAAGTGGATGTTGTTGCCGCGGAGGCTCATCCGCTTGTCGTCGTGCGACATGACCGCCGTCGGGAAGGCGACGATGATCGACTCGCCGCCGAGAAAGAACGGGTTCAGGCGCTGGGCCTCGGGCGACATCATCTGGAGCCGCCAGGTCTGCTTGGCCAGCGCGGGGATCGTGATCAGGTCGCGGGCCTCGAGGAAGGCGATCGCCTCGTCGGCCAGCTTCTTGACCAGCTCGGGCTGCTCGCCGGGGGGCAGGTGGCGGTTCTTGACCACCTCCAGCGCGGCCTTCCAGTCGTCGCCGTGGCCCAGCTCGCGGCTGGCCTTCCGGAGCTCGTCCTCGCACCAGGCCATCTCGCGCTCGGCGATCCGGATCAGCTCGTCGGGCGTGTAGGGGATCAGGGCCCCGACCAGCTCGGTGCGCAGCGCGGCGTCGCCGATCGGGTTGCCCACGATCGTGCTGTCATCCCCCTCCTTGATCCCGACCAGCCGGCTGCGGATGGCGCCGGCGTAGTCGCCGAGGGCCCCGTCGAGCACCTTGAACGGGGCGGCGTTCCACCACGAGAACAGGGGATCGTAGCCGTCGTAGAACCGGAACCAGCGGTCGAGGCTCCGCTTCAGGTCGTCGACCTGGGCCGCGGCCCGGTTGGCGACGGAGCGGGATGGGGCGGGGGGACCCTCCTTCGAGTCGCCGTCACCGTTGGCCTTCTTGCCGCCGCTGGCGAGCGCCTCGCGGGCCTCGCGCACCTTGCGGGCGAGCTCGTCGAGCCGGTCGGCGGTGGCCTTCGGATCGGGCCGCTCGACGCGGGCGCGGGCCTCAATGAGGGCCTGGATCTCGTCGGCGAACGGCACCAGCGGGGCGACCGATTCCGCCCGCTCGGACTCGTGAGCCAGCTCGCTCCGTTCGTGCTCCAGGTGGGTGCGGAACAGCAGCGTGTCGACCTGCCCGTCGCGGCTCAGGGCGGCGAAGTCGACGGGCTCCAGCCGGGCCAGCCAGTCGCGATAAAACGTGTCCAGGCGCTCGCGGCGGGTCTTCGACGACCGCTGGTTCAGCGATCGCGACAGCAGGCCCAGGTCCTCGCGGAACCGCTCGATGGCCGGCTTCAGCTCGCTGTGCGAGGTGTCGAGCTCGCCGGAGAGCAGGGGCTCGGGCCGCGCACCGAGGCTGGCGGCCACCCCTTCCTCGTCGCCCGCCGGTGCGGGGGCGGTCATCAGCAGCAGGGCGGCGAGCGTGCCCAGGCCCATCCAGGCGGCAGGTCGTGGCTTGGTCATCGGGGTCTCGGCGGTGCGTCGGGGGCGGGTCGGGGGATTCGCCGGGGAGGGCGCACGGAGTCGGAGGCCGGTGGGCCGGGAACCAGTCAGCGGCTGGCCGGCTCGCGGACGTTGTACTCGAGCTTCCACTGGGCGTCGCCGCGGGTCGAGCGGCACTGGAGGTCGAGCGTGCCGACCTCGGTGACGTGGGTGTGCAATCGCACCGGGACCGCCTCGCCCTCCGGGTGGCCGGGAGAGGGGTCGAGCTGGGTCACGAGCGGGTCCAACTCCTGGAGCTCTTCAGGAGCCCAGCGATCGAGCACGGTCCCGATCCCGTCCTCCCGGCGCACGGTGGAGCCCAGGAACCGGAACTCCGCCGGCTCGCCCACGATCAGCCCGAACTCGGGGCCGGGCACGTTTGCCTGCGTCCCCTCCTCCATGCCCATCGGGACCACGCACACCGCCTTGATCGCCGGCGGCACGCCCGGCACGGCCGGGGCCGACGACTCGATGCCGACGTAGTACGCCCTGGGCACGCCGCCGCGGATGCGGATCCCCTGACCCTGCCGCACCAGCCCGTAGTAGGCCGCGCCCCGGGCCACGGCCAGGTCGAGGTCGGGGGCCTCCAGCTCGGGCACCGGCCGGCCGGCCCAGGCAGCCAGCACCGAGAGCACGCGCTCACGGAGCGGCTCGGCCTGGAACACGCCGCCGTTGAACAGGACCGCCGACGGCTGAATCTGGCCGCGATCGGCGTGGAGCGAGCCGGCCTGTCGGCTCAGGAACCGGGCCAGGTGTCGGGTGATGGCCGGGTCGGAGGCGTACGGCAGCCCGATCTCGGTCAGGCCCAGGCGACGGCCTCGGTTCGGCTCGTCGTTCGGCCCGCAGGCGGGGAAGAACCCGTCCAGCAGGACGCTGTCCAGTTGCTGGCGGGTCAGCTCGGTCTTCAAGGAGCCGCCGATGACCTTCGAACCGCGCCCGAGGATCGCGACCGGGGCAGTGGTCTTCTTCGGATCGGAGAACAGCGTCTCCTTGGCGGCGCGGCAGGCGTAGGTGAGCGCCACCCGCTGGACCGGGTCGAGCCCGTCCATGCCCTGGCCACCGGGCAGGCTGGCGGCCACGGCGTGGGCCAGGGCCAGGTCCATGTTGTCGCCACCGAGCAGGATGTGCTCGCCGACGGCCAGCCGAGTGAGGGCCAGGTCGCCATCCTGCTCGGTGACGCCGATCAGGGTGAAGTCGGTGGTCCCGCCGCCCACGTCGCAGACGAGCAGGATGTCGCCGACCTTGACCCGCTGGCGCCAGCCGTCCCCCATGGCGGCGAGCCAGGCGTAGAAGGCGGCCTGCGGCTCCTCCAGCAGGGTCACGTTGCCGAGCCCGGCCGCTCGGGCGGCCTCGACGGTGAGGTCGCGGGCGGCGGCGTCGAACGAGGCGGGGACCGTCAGGAGGACCTCGAGCTGCCCGAGCTGGTCCTCGGCCGTCTTGCCCGCGACCTGCTGGTTCCAGGCGTCTCGCAGGTGGGCCAGGTAGGCGGTCGACGCCGCCAGCGGGGAGATCCTGGCCACGTCATCGGGCGCCGACCACGGCAGGATGGCGGCCCGGCGGTCGACGCCCGGGTGCGAGAGCCAGCTCTTGGCCGAGCCGACCAGCCGGCCAGGCACCTTCGCCCCATGCTCGCGGGCGAAGAGGCCGACCACGGACCCGGCCTGCTTCTGCCAGGGCAGGTCGAGGGCGCCGGCGGCGAACTCCTTCCCGGCGGGCAGGTACAGGAAGGAGGGCAGGACGGCCCGCTCGGCCACCTCGCCGGGGCCGATGACCTGGGGGACTGCCAGGTGCTGGAGCGGCGCGGCGGCCGTGTCACCGGCGGCCGGGATGGCGGCGTAGGCGAGGGCGCAGTTGGTCGTGCCGAGGTCGATGCCGACGACGTAGCGGGACATGGGAGCTCCGGGGGTCGGGAGCGTCGGGCTCGGGGCGGTGCGTGGGGTGCGACGATCCCTCGTCCCGAACTCGGCCCCGACCGGTTGCCCGGCCTGGGCCCCATCCCATCAGGACAGTTCGACCTCGGCGGGGGCCAGCACGGCGGTCGCCTGCTGGGCGCCCGGGAGCACGGGGAGCTGGATGGCCTTGACCCGCCAGCCGTGGTGCTTGAGCACGCCCTGGAACGGCGGCGTGCCCCGGACGTTGCCGGTGAGCCGGATCTCGGCCGGGTCAAAGTTGGCCGGCACGGCGACCGGGGAGTCCTCGGCGGCGGTGAGCACCGGCTCGATCGTGAGGTACTCCCGGAGCGCCTTGCGGCAGCCCCGGTGGATGTCCCGCACGGCGGCGCCGATCTGGGCATCGGTGTAGGGGTCGATCTCTTCCTGGAGGAAGTCGACGAGCCGGCCGTCGCGCTGGAGGAGCGCCAGGACGCGCAGGTCGGGGCCGCTGGCCACCGGCGGGGCGAACAGCGGCTCGACGCGAGCGGCGAACTCGGGCTCCGTCAGCGTGGACCAGAAGGCACGAAGGGCGAGCCAGAGACGGTTCAACGCTCAGTCCTGTCCAGTGGCCAGTGCGGGGCCTCAGCCCCCTGAGACGGACCGATCACCGGCCCGCCACAATTGCCCATCTTAACGGCCAGCGGCGGCAAAGGGAATTGGTCGCGAGGCCACGGGACCCGACCCGCATCGGGTCAGTCTCGCTCGAGCGTCTCGGCCTGGCCGACCGGATCGCCCCCGGCCTCGCGGCGGGCCTCGGCCGACTTCGAGGGCGGATCGGTCCGGCCGGTGGTCGGAATGCCGACGGGGGTCGGAGCGCCCTCGACCCGGACCTCGGAGCCCGGACCCGAGCCGTTGAGGTAGTACGCCTTGCGGCTGTGGGCACAGCCGACCACCAGGACGGTCAGCAAGAGGGCCAGCAGGCCCAGGCGGCGTGGGCTCGGGGCGAACATCGGCGGTTGCAGGCGCATGGGGTGGACTCGACGTCGAGGATGCGGGCGCAGGGTGAGAATGCAGCAGTCCTCGTCTTCGGCCGATCGCCGGCAGAACTTCAGCCCAAGTTCCGGAATCGCGGGAGCGGACCCGGACCGGTGGTCGCGGCGCCGGCGTGACCGTCGTGCTCGATACGCCCGACACGGCGGGCCTCGGGTCGGGCTTCGGGCGTTGAATTCGGCCGGCCGGGAGTCCGAACTCTGACAACATCCCAGGATGGAGCCTGTTGTGTGGTCGGGATTTGGGACGAGTGACGTTCGTCACGACTCCCCCCGGCGGCGCAACCCGAACGACCCATACCGAGCGAAGCACATGAGCCGCTGCCTACAGGATGTCCGGCCGCGCTCGCGGAAGGAGTCGATGTGATGACTGGGGGAACCGGACGGGAGTCCCATCGCGCCCGGGCGGCCAAGCGACGCTTTCACGCGTCCCTGGAGAGCCTGGAGCAGCGTCAGGTGTTGAACGGGCCGGAGGCCACGGCCGCCTACTACGTGCCCACGGTCCTGCCGCCGCGGACGGTCAGCCACTTCTCGGCGCCGATCACGCTCCAGCAGCCGATCGGGACCAACCCGAGGATCCTGGCGCAGCTCGACAACGACGGCAAGGTCGTCAGCGGCAAGGACCGTCAGTTCGATGAGTGGACCATTACCGTCCACGGTCCCGGCGTCGTGGTCGTCACCGACGCCACGCCCAATGACGGCATGCTCGACGACGACATCGACACCATCGAGCTGATCGGGACCGACCCGCGCCGGACCTACGTCACGGCCCAGGTCGCCTCGTCGGCGCGGGTGATCACCGACGGCACGGTGAACTTCAACCGCCTGATCTCCGAGAACGGGGTCCAGTCGGTCATCCTGAACGGGTTCAACCTCACGAACACCGTCCTGCCGCAGGTCAACGGCCAGCCGTTCAACGTCGGGCCCGAGGTGTACCTGCCGGGTGGGGTCGGCTACCTGTCCTTCAACAACGTGGTCGCGACCATCGACCAGGCGACCAACACGCAACCGTTCGACATCGTCATCGGGACGCCGAACGTGCCGCTGAAGCAGAAGCCGAGCATCCGGATCGGCCACGTCTTCAACTCGGTCGTCGACAGCAGCACCGGCTTCATCGTCCCCGGCAACCCGGTGACGACGCCGACGGTGAACATCGCCGTCAACGGCGACATCCGCAGCCTCGAGATGGTCAGCGCTACCCGTGGCACCATCGCGAACCCCGGCGACGAGTACCTGTACCCCGTCGTCGGCAGCACGGGCCGCACGGCCGTGCGGGCCAACTCGATCGGCAACCTCAAGGTGCTGGGCTCGGCCCGGAACCTGACGGCCTCGCGGGCGGGCACCGCCTTCCAGCCGCAGGACGGTCAGCCGGGCGTGCCGCCGGTGACCGGCGACAACACCCAGCCGTTCATCTCACCGTTCAGCGGCCTGCGGTCCCTCCGCTCGGCGCAGTTCGGGGGCGTGACCGACGCCGTCGGCCTCGACGTCGACGGTCCGGTCGGCCGGCTGCTGTTCAAGCGGGGCATCGGCGACCCGACCGGCGTGCAGCCGGGGGCCACGAACCTCGGTTACAACGAGGCCCAGCGCGGCTCGGCCAGCTACGGGCTGCTCGGTGGCCAGGTCGTCGCCGGCAGCATCCACAGCCTGCAGGCCGGCCCGGCGAGCATGATCCTCCAGAACTCCAGCGATCCCGACTTCGTGCAGCTCCTGCGGAAGGGCTCGACGCGCTACTACGCCCGGCCCGGCAACGCGCTCACGACGACGGCGATCACGAGCGAGCGGAACATCGACAACGTCGACATCACCGGCACCTCGCAGTCCAGCGAGATCAAGGCCGGCTTCGACTACAAGTCGTACCTCGCCGGTCTCGACGGCACCCGGTCGCCGAGCCAGATCCGGCGCTTCGTGCAGCGGGGCGACCTGCTCGACTCGGTCGTCTCGGCCAGCTACCGCCCCGGTGGCGGCGTTTACGGCGATGCCTCGGCCCTGCCGAGCACCGACGCCGCCGGCCCGGGTCGGATCCGCGGCAACCTGCTCGGCGTGCGGGCCTTCGCCGGCGGCCAGACGGCGCTGGGGAACTACGGCGCCGGCGTCTATGCCCGACACAAGCAGGGCCTGCTGCCGCCGATCGATCGGCCGACCCGCGCCGCGTCGGTCTCGTACCGTCCCTGATCCGGCAGGCGAGCGGCAATCTCGGTGCCTGGCGACGCCCCTTCCTTGTGGAGGGGCGTCGTCATGAGCCGCCGGCCCGGGCCAGTCCTCACGCGGGGCTCACCAGCGCCAGAGCGCTGTGCCCCAGGTCAGGCCGGCGCCGAAGCCGGACGTGAGCAGCAGGTCACCACGGCGGACGTGGCCGGCCCGGACCAGCTCGTCGAGGGCGATCGGGATCGAACCGCCCGAGGTGTTGCCGTAGCGATCGAGGTTCTTGAAGACCGAGTCGCGGTCGATGCCCAGGACGTCGGTGGCGGCGTGAATGATCCGGATGTTCGCCTGGTGCGGGATGAACCACCGGACGTCCTGGACCGTGCAGCCGGCCTTGTTCAGGACCGCCTGGGTGCTGTCGGCGAGCATCCGCACGGCCCACTTGAAGACGGCGCGGCCGTCCATGGTCAGGTATTGCAACCCCTTGTCGAGCGCCTCGACCGAGGCCGGCAGGCGGCTGCCGCAGGCCGGTCGGTTCAGCAGGTCGCCGCCCGAGCCGTCGGCGCCGAACTGGTAGGCGATCATGCCCTGCTCGGCGGTCCCGGGCCCGATGAGTGTGGCCCCGGCGCCGTCGCCGAAGAGCGGGAAGCTCTTGGGGTCGCGGGGGTTGATCACCCGGCTGTTCGTGTCACCGCCGATGACCAGCGCCCGCCGGCTGGTGCCGGCGGCGACGAACTGGCTGGCGGTGATCAGGGCGTAGTTGAATCCGGCGCAGGCGGCCTGGAGATCGAACGCCGGGCAGGTGAGCTTGAGCCGGTCCTGCACCAGGCAGGCCGTCGACGGGAAGCTCATGTCCGGGGTCATGGTGCCGATGATGAGCAGGTCGACGTCGCCGGGGTCGCACTCGGCGGCCTGCAGGCAGCGCTGGGCGGCGTGGATGCAGAGGTCGCTGGTCGCCTGGTGGGGCGCAGCGAACCGCCGCTCGTGGATCCCGGTGCGGTTGACGATCCATTCCGGCTCGAAGCCGTACTGGTCCCGCAGGTCCTCGTTGGTCACGACCCGCTCGGGCACGTACGAGCCGGTGCCCAGCACCTGGATGCCCGTGAGGCGCCGGGTGCGATCGTCGGGAGCGGGGTGGCCTTGGCCGTCAGTCATGGGCGGAGGAGTCAAGCGGGCCCATCGGCGGCGACAAGCGCCAGCACGACTGGTGGATCGACGCCCTTTGGGGGCACAGCCCTGGCGTGAGGTCCGCCGGGAGACCGGTTCGAACGGTCGGCGGCCGCGGGCCGTCGGCGGGTCGGGCCGATCCGAGGCGAGGTCTTCGACGCGTCGGGACGTGCCGGCGGGCGGCCGGGAAATGGTGGCGACTATACCCCTGAGAGGCCATGATGACCAGTCCAATCATCGCAGCGGCCACCGGCCGCGCCCCCGCCCCTCCCGACCGACCCGAGCCCATGCCCGAGCACCTGATCCGGCTTCGCGGCCCCTGGTGGATCGCTGCCCCCGACCAGCCCGACGCCCCCGGCCACCGCTTCCCTCTGCCGACCGAGGGCCCCTGGCCGGCGGCGCCGACCCACCTTCTGAGCCGCCGCTTCCAGGCCCCGCAGTACGATCCGGACCACGAGTCGGTCGGGCTCCGGCTGGCCGACGTCCCCGGCCTGACCGCGGTCCGGCTCAACGAGCAGCCGCTGATCATCTATACCGAGGAACTCGCACCCGGATCGGCCCGTACGCTCGACCTCAACGGCAGCTTGAGGCCCGGCTCGAACCTGCTGGAACTGCTCGTGAACCAGTCGGGGTCCGCGCCGGCCGGGTCGGTCTGGGGTCAGGTCGCGCTGGTGATCGCCACCAGGGGCGGGTGAGGGGCGAGCGACCGGGCGTGGCCGGTCGCGAGGGGGACACGGTAGGATCGGTCGATCCGTGGCCGGCGGGACGGGCGAGCCGCGCCCCTCCGGCCAGAAACTGCGTCCGCCGGATTGCCTGTCACACGAGGTCCAGCGCGTGTCGAGCCTGCGAGCCGAGCCCGATCCGCTTTCCCATTTTGACCAGCCCTCGAATCCAGGCCCCCGACTCGGCCTGGCCCGACTCGGTTTCGGGTTGGCGGCGCTGGCGCTGGGGCTCCAGTGCGCGAACCTCGTGCTGTTCCTGCTCGCGCAGTCGATCCGGTTCGCCGAGCTGCGGGGCCTGTTGCTCGATCCGAACTGGGACCTGCTGATCGGCACGCCGATCACCTGGGGCGCCCTGACCGCCTCGCTGCTGCTGCTCGGCGTGCGCGGGCCCGGGCGCTGGCCGGCCCGCGCCGGCGTGTTGTGCGTGCTGAACGCCTTCGACCTGCTGCTCTGGCTGGCCGACCACGGCGGCGCCCTGCGGCCCGAGCTGGCTGCCCTGCGCGACCCCTGGATCGGCTACGTGCTCGGGGTGTTCCAGTGGTTCGAGCTGCTACTCTTCGGAAGCCTGGCGCTGAGCCTGGCCAGGCACCTGGGCGATGAACAGGGCGCCGAGCACCGCAGCTCGGCGCTGGCGTTTTCGCTGGTGGGACTCGGGCTCTGGGGCCTCGGACTGGTCAGCTGCACGGTCTGGAACGGCTGGCCGCCCCGGTTCGTCATCGTCTCGCTGGAGATGTACCTGCTGCTCGCGGGCGCCCGGCTCCTGCTGGCCCTGACCGCCTTTCAGGTCACGATCCTCTGCCTCAGGGCTGCCCGGCACGCAAGGCGGGCTGGCCCCGGTGGGCTGCCCACCGGCACGGACCTCGACCTGCTGCGCCCGCAGGACGATCCCGGATTCGGCCCGACCCAGTCCCCAGAGCACGACCCCTGGAGTTGAACCACCGACCGCCCCCAACGCCAACGGCCCGCACCCTCCGGATCGGATCGGGAGAGTGCGGGCCGCGTCGTGGGCGTGAGGCTGGTGGCCGTTCAGCTCGCCGGGTCGTCCGCACCGCTGGCGGGTCCGCTGACGCCGCTCGGCAGGAGCTGGCGGAGCGACTTCGGGAGCGGGAAGTGGACGTTCTCGTCGCGGATGAACTCCTCCTCGACGGTGGCTCCGAAGGTCTGCTCCAGGTAGTCGATGACCTCCTGGACCACATCCTCCGGGGCGCTGGCGCCGGCGGTGATCAGGACGTTGTTCACGCCCTGGAACCACGCCGAGTCGATCTCCGAGACGCCGTCGATGAGATGGGCATGGGGCCCGAGCGACGAGGCGATCTCCTGGAGCCGGCGGCTGTTCGAGCTGTTCTGGCTGCCGAGCACGAGCACGAGGTCGGCCTGGGGCGCAAGCTGCCGCACCGCGTCCTGCCGGTTCGTGGTGGCGTAGCAGATGTCGTCCTTGGGCGGGTTCGCGATGTGCGGGAACTTCTGCCGCAGCGCGGCGATCACCAGGTTGGCGTCATCGACCGACAGGGTCGTCTGCGTCAGGTAGGCGATCTTCTCGGGCTGGATCTGGAGGTTGGCGACATCCTCGGCAGTCTCGACCAGGATCATCCGCTCGGGGGCCTCGCCCATCGTGCCGATGACCTCGTCGTGGCCCTCGTGGCCGATCAGGACGATCGTGTAACCCTCCCTGGCGTACTTGACCGCCTCGAGGTGCACCTTGGTCACGAGCGGGCAGGTGGCATCGATGGCCCGCAGGTTTCGCTCACGCGACTCCTGCCGGATTTGCGGGCTCACCCCGTGGGCGCTGTAGAGCAGGGGGGAGCCTTCGGGGACCTCGGAAAGGTGCTCGACGAAGACGACCCCGCGCTTCTTGAAACGGTCGACGACGTACTTGTTGTGAACGATCTCGTGGTAGACGTAGAGCGGGGCGCCGAAGAGGTCGAGGGCGCGCTCCAAACTCTCGATGGCCATGTTCACGCCGGCGCAGAAGCCGCGGGGATTGGCCAGGATGATTCTCATGGCGGATTCGGGGCTCCGTCGTGGCGGTGCAGATCGGTCCAGGTCGGCGCAGGACCCCGGGGTCGTCGCCCGGTTGCGGGGCCGACGCGCTCGGGCTGGGGCCGATTCGCGATCGTCACGGTCCGGAGGCCAGGTCAGGGGCGGTCCGGAACCCTCCGACGCGAACGCGGGGAGAAGCCCTTGTAATGTAAACGTTCGGCCAGCGAGCGGAAAGGGCGAACGAGGACCGCAGTCGCCAGCGATCCCGGGGCGTCCGGCCGCACGACCGCCGCAACCGGCGAGGACCGCACTCCGGGTGGCGAGTCGCCCCCCCGGACGATCGTCCTGGCGCGTCGTGTGGGCCATACTGGGTGGGACAGGCCCCTGGCCGGGACGCTGCGCAGTGGTCGCGACGGGCCGGCCGGTCGGCCCTCGGATGAGCGGCGCGGCATGCGTCGGCTTGTCGCCGGGCGCAACAGAGTGCTACGATCGGCCTGGCGACTGCCGATCGCAGTCGCCAGGCGGCTCTCAGCCGGAGCGGGGGACCCTCGGGATGGGACCGGTCGAAACAACGCTCTGCGACGCGGAAGGGATGGACCGCCTGCTCGACGAGCTGGCGGATCGGATCCTCGCCGGCCGGCTCGACGGCGTGCCACTGGGCCTGGTGGGGATCCGTCGCCGTGGGGTCCCGATCTGCGAGCGGCTGGCCGACCGGCTCCGGAACCGACTGGGCGTCGAGGTGCCCGTGGGCGCCGTGGATATCACGCTGTACCGCGACGACCTGGGCCGCGGCGATCGCTGGCCCGAACTGCGGGGCACCGAGATCCCGTTCGCGGTCGACGGGGCCGAGGTGATCCTGGTCGACGACGTGCTCCAGACCGGACGCACCGTGAGGGCGGCGCTCAACACCCTCTGCGACCTGGGCCGGCCCGCGTGCGTCCGCCTGGCCGTGGTCGCCGACCGCGGCGGCCGCGAGTTCCCGATCCGTGCCGACTACGTGGGCCTGCGGTGCGAGGCCAGTCCCGGCCAGCGGGTCCGCGTCTGGGTCCGCCCCATCGACGACCGGGACGCCGTGGTCCGGGTCGCGCCCGAGACCGCCTGAGCCACCGGCCCCGCGTCTCCGCCACGCCGCCCGACTTGCCCTGACCCCAGACTCGCGACCTCTGTCCCGCGGAACGGCCCGCCCCGGTCGGCCGCGGGCCGAAGCCTCCGGCCGACGGAGGGGAGCCCTGCCATGAGCCGGACCTCGACCCCGCCCCCGCCGTCCCAGCCGTCGTCCTCCGGCCCCGAGGCCCCCTCCGGCCCGGGCCGCGCCTGGACCCGGCGGCACCTGCTCGGCCTGGAAGAGCTCTCGGCCGACGAGATCCTCACGATCCTCGACGCCGCCGACTCGTTCGTCGAGGTCTCGAAGCGCGACCGCAAGAAGGTGCCCGCGCTCACCGGCCGGGTCGTCTTCAACCTGTTCTTCGAGAACTCCACCCGGACCCGTACCAGCTTCAGCCTGGCCGCCAAGCGGCTCTCGGCCGACGTCCAGGACTTCACCGCCAGCTCCTCCAGCCTCTCCAAGGGCGAGTCGTTCATCGACACCGCCCGGAACCTCGAGGCCATGGGCGCCGACGTCATGGTCGTACGGCACTCGACCCCGGGCGCCCCCCACCTGCTGGCCCAGCACGTCGGCTGCTCGATCATCAACGCCGGCGACGGCGCCCACGAGCACCCCACCCAGGCCCTGCTCGACCTGCTCACGATCCGCCAGCGCAAGGGCTCGATCGCCGGACTGACCGTCGGCTTGGTCGGCGACATCGGCCACAGCCGGGTCGCCCGATCCAACATCTGGGGGCTGACCAAACTGGGAGCCCGGGTGATCCTCTGCGGCCCCCCGACCCTGGTACCGAGCCGGATGGAGCAGCTGGGCTGCGAGGTCGCCCACGACCTGGACGCGATCCTGCCCCAGCTGGATGTCGTCAACGTCCTGCGGATCCAGTTCGAGCGCGACCAGCGATCGGTCTTCCCCAGCGTTTCCGAGTATTTCCGCCTCTACGGCATGACCCAGGCGCGCCTGGCCCGCGGCAAGCCCGACCTGCTGCTGCTGGCCCCCGGACCGATCAATCGCGGCGTCGAGCTGACCCCCGAGGTCGCCGATGGCCCCAACTCCGCCATCCTCCAGCAGGTCAGCAACGGCCTGGCCGTGCGGATGGCCGTCCTGTACCTGCTCAACAGCCTCGCCTGACCCCGCCGGCTCGCCCGATGACCGCACCGGGCCGGCGCCCGGGGTAACCCCCGACCCGACGGAGTTTCCATGCCGACGATTCACATCACGGGCGGCCGGGTGATCGACCCGAGCCAGGGCATCGATCGGATCACCGACGTCTGGCTGAGCCGCGGCCGGGTGCTCGCCGTGGGCGAGGAGGGGTTCGTCGAGCCCGAGGTGGTCATCGACGCCCGGGGCCTGATCGTCAGCCCCGGCCTGATCGACTGCCATGTGCACCTGCGCGAACCGGGCAACGAGGAGGACGAGACGATCGAGACCGGCGCGGCCTCGGCCCTGGCCGGCGGCGTCACCACCGTCGCCTGCATGCCGAACACCCTGCCGCCCCTGGACACCCGCGACGCCGCCGAGTTCATCGTGCTCCAGGCCAAGCGGGCCAAGAAGGCGAACGTGTACCCGGTCGGCTGCGTGAGCAAGGGCCGTCGCGGCGAGGAGCTGGCCGAACTCGGCCAGCTGGTCGACGGCGGCGCGGTCGCCTTCACCGACGATGGCGCCCCGATCAACAACCCCGCCCTGATGCGCCAGGCGCTCCAGTACGCGCGGATGTTCGACCGCGTGGTGATGCAGCACTGCCAGGTGCCCGAGCTGACCACCGGCGGCGTGATGAACGAGGGCTTCGAGTCGATGCGGCTGGGCCTGAAGGGCATGCCCGCGGCGGCCGAGGACATCATGGTCGCCCGCGACATCCGACTGGCCGAGATCACCGGCGGCCGGCTCCACATCCAGCACATCAGCACCGCGCGGGCCGTCGAGCTGGTCCGCGAGGGCAAACGCCGCGGGGTCCGGGTCACGGCCGAGGCCTGCCCGCACCACTTCACGCTCACCGACGAGTGCCTCCGCGGCTTCGACGCCAACTTCAAGATGAACCCGCCGCTGCGGACCTGGTCCGACGTCGAGGCGGTGATCGAGGGCCTGATCGACGGCACGATCGACACCCTGGCCACCGACCACGCCCCGCACGCCCCCGAGAAGAAGCTCCGCGAGCTGGACCAGGCGCCGTTCGGGATCGTGGGCCTGGAGACCCTGATCCCGATCTGCGTCAAGGGCCTGATCGAGCCGGGCCACCTGACCTGGAACGACGTGATCCGCAAGCTGACCGTCGCGCCAGCCGAGCTCCTGAACATCCCCAAGGGCACCCTCAAGGCGGGCGCCGACGCCGACGTGACCATCATCGACCCCGAGACGCCCTGGACGATCGACCCGACGAAGTTCCACTCCAAGAGCCGCAACACCCCGTATGCCGGCTGGGAGGTGCGGGGTCGGGCCCACACGGTGATCGTCGCCGGCGAGGTTCGCTACACCCTCGGCGGGATCGTCCAGCAGACGAGCGGCTCGAGCACGCCGTCCTGAGTGCGGGCCGACGGGTCGGAATCGAGTCGAATCCCGGGGGCGGGGCGGGCGGAAGCCGGCCCCGCCCCCGGCCGCGCGCGATTGTTGGATTTTTTCCAGGACAGGTCGCCCGCCGATCTCGCCTAGAAACTTGAGGGCCATCGACTCCGACCGGATTCGGGGAGTTGCGATGGCCCGGTCTGGCCGGTCGCCCGGCCCGTTTCGGACGTCCGCCTCGCGTGCAGCCCCGCCCGGCTGGCGCCGCGTCCTCTGAGGAGGGCTCCATGTCACGACTCGCCCCGAACGCCCCCACCCCGGTGGGTGCGCCGTCCCTGGTGCGCGCCGCCAATCGGACCACCCCCGCCCCCGACGGGGCCGGCACCGAGGCGCCCCCCGACCGGCTCCGCCGCGTCGAGGACTGGCTGGTGCAGTACCTCGACGACGAGCCCGCTGCCGGCTCCGGTTCGCTGCTGGGGAGCCTGAGAGCCCGGGTCGACTCGTGGACGCCCGTCATCCGGAACGCGACCGATGCGCGGCAGCCGGCACCCCGCGCCGCGGGCAAGGGCACCGAGGCCGCCTCCGGGTGGTCGAAGCTGCGGCTGGCCCAGAACGGCTCGGTGACGACCGTCCGGTTCCGCGACTCCCGGCTCCTCCGCGAGGATGACCTGCGGCTGGCCGCCGAGGAGCTGAACCGCCTGGCCACCGCCGGGTATCATCGGATGGTCCTGAACTTCGGCGGCGTCGAGCGGATCTCGAGCCAGTTCGTCGGCGCCGTGGCCGCGGCCCACCGGCGCTGCACCTCGTCCGAGGGCGGCCAGCTCCGCCTCTGCGGGCTCCGACCCGAGCTGGCGCCGCTGTTCACGATCACCGGCCTGGCCGCCAGCATCCCGATCTTCTCCGACGAGTCCGAGGCCCTCCAGCGCCCCTGGCCGGCCAAGCCGCCGCTCCGTCCGCTGCCAGTCGCCCTCCTCGCCGGCCTCCAGGCCATGGGCCCGATCTTCGCGGCCGAGGCCAGCGACCGAAACCCGGCCCCGGCCGACGCCGGCTCCCGCGCCGGGGCCGACCCCCGGCCGCTCCGACTGGTCGCCCGCACGGGCAAGCAGCGCGGTCGGGTCATCCCGATCTCGACCGGTCCCTTCGTCATCGGTCGCGACCCCGGGGCCCAGCTCCGGGTCGAGTGGCCCACCATCAGCCGCCGGCATGCCCAGATCGAGCGGGTCGACGGCCGCTGGGTCGTCACCGATCTGGGGACGACCAACGGCACCGGCCTGGGCGCCCGGCTCCTGAAGGGCCAGACGGCCGAGCTGAACGACGGGGACCGGCTCTCGGTCGGCCCGCTGCACTTCGCCGTCTGCCTGGGGACCCCCGGGGTCTCCGTCGAGGACCAGGCCGCCGACTGGCTCCGCGACGAGTCGGACGAGGACGATGAGGCCGACGGCGGAGATTCGGGGAAGACCATCGAGGCCGACCTGCCCTGGACGACCGAGGTGATCGAGCGGGTGCTGGTGGTCCGGCCCAGCGACGCCGCCCTGTCCGACCCGGCCCGGCTCGACGCCCTCCGCACCACGCTGGCCGCCCTCGCCGAGACCGACCTGCCGCGCCGGGTGGTCATCGACCTGGACCGGGTCGGCATGCTCTCCAGCCGCGCCGTGGCCCTGGTGCTGGCCCACCTGCTGCGGCTCGATCGTGCGGGCGGCTCGCTGCGGCTCTGCCGGCCCTCGGTCGGGGTGCAGGCCCTGCTGGACCGCATCGGCCTGCCCGCCCTGATCGACGTGCACCCGACGCTGGAGGCCGCGGTGCTGACGGCCTGGGACTGAGTTCGCCCCCCCGCGTCACCCTCGGTTTGCCCGCGACGACCCGGTGGCCCTACACTGGGGGTGAGGGCGTGGCCACGACCCGCGCGGCGACCGGGCGATGTCGCCCGCCGGCCGCGAGGGATCGGGTGCCTCGCCCCGACCCGGGGGCCCGATGCGCTACCTGATCGACGGTTACAACGTGATGCACGCCCTGGGCCTGATGCTGCCCCGGTTTGGGCCCAATGGGCTCCGGAACGCACGGCAGCGGTTCCTGAACCAGGTGGCCTCCGCGTTCGGCCCGATCGAGGCCGCCGGCATCACGGTCGTCTTCGATGCCCAGGACCCGCCCCACGAGGCACCCCGCGAGGCGGTACACAAGGGGATCCGCTCCCTGTTCGCCATCGACGCCAGCGACGCCGACGAGCGGATCGAGGCCCTGCTCGAGCGCGAGGGGACGCCCCGCACCCTGACCGTCGTCTCCAGCGACCTGCGACTGCGACGCGCGGCCATCCGCCGCGGGGCGAAGTCGATGATCGCCGACGACTTATGCGACATGCTCCGCACCCGCACCCGGGCCCGCGAGGCCCGACTGTCGGCCGCCGCCGGCGCCGACCCGGCCCCGGCCGAGACGGGCCAGCCGCCCCGCGAGCGACCGACGCCGAGCGCCGCCGAGTCGCGCGAATGGCTGGCAGTCTTCGGTGAGCTGGACCGCGAGCTGAACTCCCCCGACGCCCCGGGCGTCCCCGGCCGGCTGGGCCTGACCGACGCCGAGATCCGTCGATTGCAGCGCGAGATCGACGCCGAGCCGGACGACTTCGTCTGACGCCGGCGGCCGTCGCCACGGCCTCGTGCGGGGTCTGGCCGATGGTTGGGTCGTCTGGTACAACCTTTGGGTCCGACGCGACCGGGCGACCTCTCCGTCCGTGGCCGTCAACGGGCCGCCTGGCGACCCGCCGCCGGCCCGCTGCCCTGGCGTTGCGCGTCCTGTCCTGCGGCCAGGCCCTCCGACCGACACCCGAGCGAAATCCCAAGACCATGAACGTCCACGAGTACCAGGCCAAGGAGTTGCTCCGCTCGGCCGGAGTCGCTGTGCCCGACGGCATCGTCGCCCACACGCCCGAGGAGGCGGCCGCGGCCTTCGAGACGCTCGGGGCCCCGCTGGTCGTCGTGAAGTCGCAGGTCCACGCCGGCGGCCGCGGCAAGGGCGTCGCCATCGGCCCCGACTTCGACCGCGCCGAGGCCCTGGCCATCGC
>CAZUZD010000013.1:41711-45890 GCA_964624465.1 uncultured Isosphaeraceae bacterium | reverse complement strand
GTGGCAGTGTGGGCGTCATCATGTATTTTTTGCAGATGGCATTTATGCTGATGAGCCAGCTCAGCTGGATGAGTTGGGTTTCAATATTTGATGTCGACATCATGTCTACCAGCGGCTCCAGATGTTTAGGTCCTCTGTCGCCGGCTGCAAAGATCTACTTGAACATTTTCCTCCCGTTGGGGTTGTTTGTTCTACTCTTTGCGGTGTATTTGGTACAAGCTCAGGGGAGCTTGTGCAAAATATACTTTGGCTTGCTCGAGGAATAAGCATTAATCTGCTTATTTTTTTACTGCTCTGCCCAGCTTTGTAGAAAAAGCGGCTCCCGGGCGGGCAAGCGGGGAAGGTTCCATGAGACTCGGGCTCGCGAGGGCCACCGTCGGGGGCGGGCGGGGGCGACCCGACCCCGGGGGCCGCGGTCCGGTCGCTCGACCCCGAGCTTACCCGCCCCGCGGCGCCCGCGTCGAGGCGGCCGGCGATTCCGGGGCGGTCGCTCGCGGCCGCGATCAGGCCCCGGTCGCGGCCACCGGACGGGCCCGGTCCCAGGCGTCGGCGCAGCGATCGACCACGGCCCGGCCCCCGCGCCAGAGTCGCTGCACGGGGTGCGCCCAGGACAGGTCGGTGTGCGTCACGGCGCCGTCGGGGGCGACCCGGCTCCAGGTCTGGGTGGCCCAGAGGGTCCAGGGCCGCCGCCGCATCCGGAGCGAATCGTGCAGCGGTCGGTCGTCCCCGACGCAGGCGCCGACCACGGCCTGGGCCGCCACCAGCTCCCGCAGGTACGGGGCGTAGAGCCGTTGCAGCCCCGGCTCGCCCAGCCGGACGTGGTACCGCCACAGGTTGTCGGCCGCCAGGTCGGGCGCGAGGAACCGCACGCCATGGAAGTGGAAGAAGACGGGTTCGGGACCGTCGCCCCCGGAGCCGATCGGGAACCGGCCAAGGTTCCAGGGCGCCAGGCCGGCGCGGGGGGGCTCGTGGATGGTCAGGGCGCCGGGGAAGTCGGCGGGCCAGGAGTCCAGGTAGCGCTGGTCGGCGAAGCGGGCGTTCTGCCGGTCGACGCGGTGGCCGCACCACTCCAGGCATTGCCGGCGCCACTGATCGAGGCAGGCCCGCCCGGTGGCGTCGTCGCGGAACCCCTGGAACGAGACGTTGAACCGCCCGGTCTGGAGCGCGCGGCGCCGGACCGCCGGGCTGAACCCGTGCGCGGTGATGAACAGCGGCCGATCGGCCAGCGACTCCAGCAGCGGGGTCGGGTCGGCCAGGAACCAGAGATCGGCGTCGAGCGAGACGACCGCGTCCAGACCGCCCCGGGCGAGCAGGTATCGCGGCAGGCACGGGCTGAGGGTGAAGTAGTATTCGAGCCGGCTCCGGTCGGACCGGACCGCCGCCAGGCCGGGATCGGCCGCCTCCAGCTCCGCCAGCGCCAGCGGCTCCACCCCCGGCTCGGGGTGGGCCCGCAGGTACGCGAGCGACTCCGCGTCGAGGCAGAGCGCCACGAGCGTCGGCGTGGCCGGGCCCATCCACCGGCGCAGGGAGCGGGCCATCACCAGGGCGCGAGCCAGGTAGTTGCGGTCGAACAGCGTGGCGAGGGCGAGCCTCATGCGCCGCCCGCCCGGAGCAGGAATCCCAGCCAGCGGCACCGACGGCCGTGCACCCAGACCGGCCGGTCGCAGGCGCTGGTCCACTCGCCGGCGATCCGGAACCGGGCGGCCAGCCGGGCGTTCAGCCGCTCCGGGTCGAAGAACCAGAACGGTGACTCGGACCGGTAGATCGACGGGTGCACGACCTGGCGGGTGAGGAGGTCCCGGCCCAGGCCGTCAAGCACCGGGATCCGATCGAGGAACACCCAGCCGGCGCCCGTGTCGGCCAGCTCGGCGATCATCGCGGCCGGATCGGGCACCAGCGGCCCCAGCCCGGAGGCCAGCACCAGGTCGGGCGGCCCGTCGTCGGCGCGGGCCGCGGCGATCGAGTCGTGGAACTCGACCCGGGGGTCGGTGACGAGCTGCCGGCCGCTGGCGGTGATCGCCGGCATCTCGACGACCTGCCACCGCACCGTGTCGAACGGCGCCAGCCAGTCGCGATGCTGGCGGAAGCTGCTCGCCAGGCCGCCGCCCACGTCGAGGACGGTGAGCCGGCGACACCCCGAGGCCCGCAGCTCGGCCAGCGCCGTCAGCAGCGGCCAGTCCCAGCGGGGCGCTGACTGGGGCAGGCCATCGCGCTCATAGGCCGCCTCGCCGCGCTCGACGGCCGCGATGGCGGCCTCGTAGGCCGCCCGCCGCGAGTCGATCGGGATCGGGCGGCAGGCCGCCTGCGCCGCGGCCCAGTCGGGATAGTCGCCCGACCACATCGATGAGTGCAGCCGGAGCCCACGCGCCAGCCAGTCGCGCGCCACCTGCCCGGCCCGGACTGCCGAGAGCTGGCGGACCCGGTCCGCGGTCGAAACCTGTGGCTTTGAGGGGCTCAAGGTCGAGGATCATCCAGGTAAACGGGTTGCGGAAGGTGTGCAGGATTTTGCTCGATAGGGATGCCTGCGAGCAAGGGGATCGGCTTGACGACTCCGGCGGGCTGGGGTACTCCGTCAGGCTGCGCCACCCGGCCCGGGGTGCGCGCCGCCCAGGGAGGGGCCCTTGAACACGGCGCTGCTGGTTCCCCTGCTCGGCTGCCTGACGCTCGGCCAGTTCGACGAGGCCGATGAGCCCCCGCGCACCGCGTACGTCTCGGTGGCCTCGCTGCTGGTGCTCGAGGAGCCCGACGACGCGGCGTATGTGACCGGCCGCCTCAAGCGCGGGGAGCGGGTGGTCGTGCGCCGGGAGGGACCGGCCGGCTGGATCGCGATCGAGCCGCCCAACGGGGCGTTCAGCTGGGTCGAGGAGTCGGCCGTGACCGACCTGGGCAACGGCCGCGCCCGGGTGCGGGTCGAGGCGGCGGCCGTGCGGCCCGGCAGCGACGTGGCCCGGCTGCCGGGCGGGCGGTGGGTGAGCCTGCCGCGCGGGCAGGTCGTCCGGCTGCTGGACCGGCCCCCCCTCGTGCTCCGCGGCAGCAGCGGCACCGAGCCCCGCACCTGGCTGGCCGTCGAGCCGCCCCGCGGCGAGCTGCGGTACGTCCGCGCCGACGGCGTGGGCGCCGCCAACCCCTCCGGGCTCGCCGAGGGCGCCCGCTCCAGCGACGAGCCGGCCGACTTCAACTTCGCCCGCATCGACGGCGCCGTGAGCCTCGACGACGGCCGCACTCGATCCGATCGCCCGGGCGCCTCGGCCGCCTCCGGCTCGGGCCGCTCCGGGACCGGCGGCGGCCGGCGGGCGGCGCTGGCCTCCGGGGGGGACCGCCGGCTCACGGGCGTGCCGCTCGATGCCTCGTTCGCCAGGGTCGGGCCGCCGCTGCCAGAGTTCGGGATCTCGCCCCGGTTCGCCACCGACCTCCGCCGCGCCGAGTCGACCCACCGCGCCGTGCTGGCACAGCCCATCGAGTCGTGGCGGTTCGACGTCGTGCGCCGCGACTACCAGGTCCTGCTCGATCAGGCCGCCAGCCCCGAGGAAAAGGGGGCCGTGCAGGCGCGGCTTGATCAGACCGACCGCCAGGCCGCCGTGGCGCGCTCGGCCGCCGCGCTGGCCGAGGCCCTGGCCCGCAGCCGTCGGCTCGACGCCGAGGTCGCCGCGATCCACGAGCGCCTGAGCCAGATCGCCGGCCAGGTGGATGCCCCCTACGACGCCCAGGGCCTGCTGCACAACTCGGCCAAGCTCGTCGAGGGCAAGCCCGTGCTGATCCTGATCGGCGACGACGGCTTCCCGATCGCCTACCTGGCCATCCCCCCCGGCCTGGACGCCAGCGCGCTGGTCGGCTCCCGCGTCGGCGTCCGCGGCGACTCCCGGTTCAACGAGCCCCTCCGCTCCCGCCTGATCCAGGTCCGCGACCTCGACCCCCTCGACCGCCGCCCCTGAGCGCCTGGATCCTCGGCGTTTGCCGGAGTTTCGTCGGGCGGATCAGCGGCAGCGTCATCCGCCACGCGGGGGCGGATACCGGACGCGCGACCAGCCCAACGTGCCATTCGCACGGCTTCAGCTCCGGTCGCGGAGGCCGACGCTGCCGCGGATACGCCCGACAGCAGACACATCCTCCAGGGTGCCCGCGTTACCTCAGCGGAGCCCCGATACCCCAGAGTCCAACCCAGTCACCCTGTGCCGACGC
>CAZUZD010000013.1:0-41701 GCA_964624465.1 uncultured Isosphaeraceae bacterium | reverse complement strand
CGCCCCCCCCCCCGCGCGGCCCGTGGCGCGGGGGCGGGGGCGGGGGGGGGGCCCGGCCGGCGCGGCCCCCCCCCCCGACAGCAGACCCATCCTCCAGGGTGCCCGGGTTCCGTCCTCGGAGCCCGGATCCCCCAGCTTCCAACCGAGTCTCCGTGTGCCGTCGCCGGGGCAAAGGGTGGCCACAACGACTCGCAGGCCTCCGCAACCGGGCTCCGCACGCGGAACCCGGGCACCCCGGACGTGGACGATTCGCAGGCCACCGCCACACGGAGTTCGAAGCTTCGCGAGCCGAGCGGCGTTCACGAGGCGGCGGCCAGCTCGGTGGGGGTGGCGAGGGCCCGGGCGGGGGGGCGGATCTGGATCGGGTCGGGGCGGTGCAGGTCGGGGTTCTGGGCGGCGCCGGTGGTGACGGTCAGGCCGAACTCGGCGCCCCAGGCGATGACGCGGGCCAGGCCCTCCTGGCGAGTGGCGACCGGGTAGTGCTTGGTCAGGCCGGTGGTGCCGAGGGTGAACGCCGGGCCGCCGGCGAAGTCGTCTTCGATCCGCTCGGCCAGGCCCAGGGGCGCCAGGGCCTCGAGCAGCCGCGGGGTGGCGGCGGCGTGGCGGTACAGGTGGTGGGCGACCACGCGGGTCACGCCGGCCTCGGCCAGGGCGCCCAGCAGGGGCCGGAGGTTCTCGCGGGTGTCGGTCAGGCCCACGATCAGGGGCTCCAGCCGCGCCTCGACGTCGATGCCGGCGGCGGCCAGCCGGGCCAGGTCCCGCAGCCGGACGCTCGGCGCGGCGGCCCGGGGCTCCAGGGCGCGGGTCACGGTCTTGCTCAGGCTGGTCAGCCCGATGGCCACCGTGGCGCGGTCGGGGTGCGCGGCCAGCACGTCGATCAGGGCCCGGGGCACCCGGCCCCGGGTCAGGATCGTCAGCTCGCGGCCGTCGGCAAGGATGCGATCGGCACACCGCACGGCCACGGACCGGATCGCCCGGTCGGGGGGGAGCGGGTCGCTGCTCGGGCTCATGACGACCCGTCGTACCGCCAGACCGAGCGCGGCCAGGGCCGGGCCGAGTCGCTCGTCGGTCTCGGGGTCGAAGTACACCCGGTCGTCGCCGGCCGACCGGCCGGCCGACCGCGACGGGCAATAGGCGCAGCCGTGGCCGCAGCCGGCCGTCAGGTCCAGGCCGTAGAGGCCGGGCACCGTCGGCGACGGCCGCAGCACCGGACCCCGGCGGGCGACCCGCACCAGCCGCACCAGCTCCCGCGGTTCCACCTCGAACAACGCGTCCGGCATCGTGAAGCCCTCCGCCGACGTGCACTTCTGAACACCCACCATCCTAGTGGTCAGGGGTTCACAAGGCAAGGGGTCGGCCGCCGGAGCCGCGCCAGGGGGGTGGGACAATGGCGGGGGGCTGCCTACAATTGGGCAACTCGACCGCCCCGCGGCGGCCGGATGGGGGGCGATCATGGCGACGACGCGAGCGTTTTCGAGGATCGAGGCGGCGATCGCCGCGCTGGCCGAGGGCCGGGTGGTCATCGTCGTCGACGATGAGCACCGCGAGAACGAGGGCGACTTCGTGGCGGCGGCCGAGGGGATCACCCCCGAGACGGTCGCCTTCATGATCGAGCACGGCCGCGGCCTGCTCTGCACCCCGATCATGCCCGAGGTCGCCGAGCGGCTCCGCCTGCCGGCAATGGTCGACTCCAGCACCGACCCGCTCCGCACCGGCTACACGATCTCGGTCGACCACGTCTCGAACGGCTCCGGCATCAGCGCCGTCGACCGCGCCAACACGATCCGGGCCCTGGTCGACCCCGCCACCCGGCCCGGCGACCTGCGGCGTCCCGGGCACACGTTCCCGCTGGTGGCGAAGCTTGGCGGGGTGCTGCGGCGGGCCGGGCACACCGAGGCGGCCGTCGACCTGGCTCGGTTGGCGGGCAAGGCGCCGGCGGGGGTCATCTGCGAGATCACCGACGGCACCGGCATGGCCCGGCTGGAGCGGCTCCACGAGCTGGCCGAGGCGCACGACCTGCCGATCGTCTCGATCGAGGACCTGATCCGCTACCGCCGCCGCCGCGAGAAGCTGGTGCACCGCGAGGCCGAGGCCGAGCTGCCCACCCGCTGGGGCAAGGCCCGCGTCATCGGCTACTCGGTCGACTACGAGCCCGGCAACGAGCCGGTGGCCCTGGTCATGGGCGACCTGGGCTCGGTCGAGGCCCCCGTGGTGCGGATGCACTCGTCGTGCTTCACCGGCGACCTGCTCGACAGCCTGCGCTGCGACTGCGGCGACCAGCTCCGCCTGGCCCTCGGCGCCATCGCCCAGGAGGGGGTGGGCGCCCTGGTCTACCTGCCGCAGGAGGGGCGCGGGATCGGCCTGATCCAGAAGCTCAAGGCGTACGCCCTCCAGGATCAGGGGATGGACACCGTCGAGGCGAACCTGGCCCTCGGCTTCCCGGCCGACCCGCGCGACTACGGGGTGGGCCTGCAGATCCTCAAGGACCTGGGCCTGACCCGCGTCCGCCTGCTCACGAACAACCCCAAGAAGCTCGACGCCTTCGTCTACGAGGGGTACGAGCTGCAAGTCACCGAGCAGGTGCCGATCATCGCCCCCGAGGAGCTCGACCGGCGCTGCTACATGGACGCCAAGCGCGACAAGATGGGCCACATCCTGCCGCTGGCCGGCGGCCCGATCGCGACGCCCGACCCGGTCGGGCCGACCAACGGCTCGTGCGGCCACTGCGGCACCCCGAAGCCCTGACCGCCAGGGTCCCCCCTGCCCCGTCCGATCCGATCCGACCTGACCGGAGTCCTCCCCGTGACGCCACGCCCGCCGTCCCGACACCGACTCCTGCTGAGCGTGCTGGCCGTGCTGGCCGCCGCGAGCGCCCCGGTCCTCGCCGACGACCCGCCGGCCCGACCGGCGGCCGACCCGGCGGCGACGGCCCTGCTCGGCGAGGTGGCGGCGGCCTACCGGGCGCTGCCGGGGTATCGCGACGAGGGCCGGTTCACGGCGGCGATGACCGTCAACGGCGTGGCGCAGGAGCAGGTCAGCGCCGTGCCCCTGGCGTTCGAGCGCCCGAACCGCTTCGCCCTGGAGCACGACGGCGTGCGGGTCGTCAGCGACGGCAAGCAGGTGCTCAACGCCCTGGGCCCCCTGAAGACCTACTTCACCACGCCGGCGCCGGCGAAGATCAACCCCGGCACCCTCGGCGGCGGCCCGCTGGGCGCCATGCTGCTGGGCAGCCCGGCGCAGGGTCCGCTGGTCGTCGTCTTCAGCCTGCTGGCCGACGATCAGGCCGTCGAGCGGCTCGCCGGCCTGGGGGCGGCCCCGAGCCTGGAGCCCGACCGCACGATCGACGGCCGCACCCTGAAGGTGCTGCGGCTGGAGCAAGGGCCGGATCTGGCCTACCGCCTGCTGGTCGACCCCGGGTCGAAGCTGCTGCGGCGGGTCGAGGTGGCGGTGCCCCCGGCGGCCTTGCAGGCCAAGGCGCCGCCGAAGACGACGATCACGGACCTGACCCTGGCCTGGGACAGCGGCGCGATCCAGACCGACGCGCCCCCGGCCGAGACCTTCGCGACCGCCGCGCCGGCGGGGTTCGCCCGGGTCAAGCCGGCCGAGCCGCCCGCCGAGGCCGCCGGCGGCCAGCACGCCCTGGTCGGCAAGCCGGCCCCCGAGTTCACCCTCAGCGTGGTCGAGGGGGACAAAACGCGGAAGCTCACCGCCGCCGACCTGGCCGGCAAGGTGGTCCTGCTCGACTTCTGGGCCACCTGGTGCCCCCCCTGCCGCGAGGAGCTGCCCGAGCTCCAGGCCCTGGCCGGCCGGCTGGCCAAGTCGAAGGCCGACAAGGTGCTCATCGTCGCCGTCAGCCAGGACCGCAACCCCGACGACGGCGGCCTGCGCCCCCTGATCGACAAGACCCTGGCCGACCTCAAGGTCAACCTCGTCGGCGGCCCGGTGCTGCGGCTGGCGCTCGACCCCGACCAGCTCGTGGGCGACGCCTTCGGGGTCGAGGCCCTGCCGACCCTGGTGCTGCTCGACGCCACCGGCACCGTCCGCGCCGTGCACGTCGGCTACGAGCCGGGCATCGGCGAGCGGATCGAGGCCGACATCGCGGCCCTGATCGCCGGCAAGCCCATCGGTGCCGAGGCCGCGAAGGCTCAGCCGAAGGCCAAGCCAGGGGACTGAACCCCCGGGTCTGCCCGACCGGAAGCGAGGCCGCGATGCCGGCGAACCTGCCCCCGCAGTACAGCAAGGTCGAGGACGAGCTCCGCCGCGCCGGCACCCCGGCCGAGCGGCTGGAGCTGCTCCGCGAGCTGTTCCGGATCCTGCCCAAGCACAAGGGGACCGAGAAGCTCCAGTCGGACCTGAAGCAGAAGATCAGCCGCGCCCGCGACGAGCTGGCCGAGGGGGCCCGCGGCGGCAAGAAGTCGGGCGTGAGCCACAAGGTGCCGCGCGACGGGGCCGGCCAGGTCGTCCTGATCGGCGGCCCGAACGCCGGCAAGAGTGCCCTCCTCAAGGCGCTCACGCATGCGCACCCCGAGGTCGCCGCCTACCCGTTCACCACCCGCGCGCCCCAGCCCGGGATGATGCCTTACGACGACGTGATGGTGCAGCTCGTCGACCTGCCGCCGGTGGCGCCGGAGTTCCTGGAGCCCTGGCTGCCGTCGATCGTGCGCTCGGCCGACGCCGCGCTGCTGGTGGTGGACCTGGGCGACGACGACGGCCCGGACGCCGCCGAGGCGGCCGTGCGGCGGCTGGCCGAGGTGCACACCGAGCTGGTCGGAACCCTGCCGCACGACGCCGAGGACGAGGCGATCATCCACGTGCCGACGGCCCTGGTGGCGCACAAGCTCGACGCGCCCGGGGCGGCCGACCGGCTCGAGGTCGTGCGGGAGTGGTTCGGTGACCGGTTCGGGCCGACGGTGCCGGCCTCGGCCGTGGTCGGGCTGGGTCTGGACGAACTGCGGCGGGCGGCGTACGATTTGCTCGGGGTCATAAGGATTTACACGAAAGTCCCCGGGAAGCCCGTCGATCGCGCCCACCCCTTCACCGTGCCGGCCGGCAGCACCGTCCTGGATCTGGCCCGCACGATCCATCGCGACCTGGAGCACACCCTCAAGTTCGCCAAGCTCTGGGGCACCGGCGTCTTCGAGGGCCAGACCGTCAAGCGGGACCACGAGCTGCATGACGCGGACGTCGTCGAGCTGCATACCTGAGCCCAGGCGCCGGCGGTCGAGCCCACCGCGAACGGGCGCCGTCGGCATCCAGGTCGCGCTCGACCGGTGGGGAGGCTGCCGATGAGGCTGGCCCTGATCATCGAGGCCGACCCCGGCGACGCCGAGGCGCTCGCCGCCCTGCTGCGACTGCGCGGCATCCGGCCGGTCCAGGCCCGCACCGGTCAGGCGTCCCTGACGCTGGCCCACATGATCCAGCCCGAGCTGATCCTGCTCGCCGAGCGCCTGCCCGACACCGACGGCTTCGACCTCTGCCGCCGGCTGCGGTGCGACGACCGGATCATGACCGCGCCGGTGATCCTGCTGGTCGACCTCGACAGCTCGACGATCCGCCGCCGCGGCTTCCGCGTCGGGGCAAATGCCCACCTGGCCAAGCCGTTCGACGCCCCCAAGGTCGACGCCGCCCTGGCCACGGCGCGGGCCTGGCGCGACCGGCTGATCGCCGGCCAGATGCGCGGCGAGGTGACGCTGGAGCTCAACAGCGAGGCCGAGTTCCTCTCCGACGTCAACGAGTTCGTCACCGAGCTGAGCCGCCGCACCCCCCTGACCATCGAGCAGATCGGCCAGCTCCGCCAGGCGTTCATGGAGATGGGCCTCAACGCCATCGAGTGGGGCAACCGCCGGCGCGCCGAGCAGCTGGTGCTGGTCACGCTCCGGATCTACCAGGACCGCGTCGAGATCGTCGTCCGCGACCAGGGCGCCGGCTTCAACCCCCGCGACCTGCCGCACGCCGCCAGCAGCGACGACCCCCTGGCGCACCTGGACGTCCGCGAGGACCTGGGCCTCCGCGAGGGGGGCTTCGGCCTGCTGATCGCCCGCGGCATGCTCGACGAGCTGCGGCACAACGCCCGCGGCAACGAGGTCACGCTCATCAAGCGGTTCCCGGCGCCGTTCCAGACGCCGCCGCCGGGCTCGGAGCCGAAGTCGGCGCCCGAGCCGGCCCCCTCCTCCTCGCTGCCCGGGCGGCCCGGCCGATGAGCCCTCCTCCCCGGCCCACCCTGCTGGTCGTCGACGACGAGCCCGAGGTGCTCCGGTCGGTCCACGACCTGTTCCGCCGCGAGTACCGCGTGCTGACCTTCGAGCGGGGCACCGACGCGCTGGAGGCGCTCGAGGAGGTCGACCCGCCGGTCATCATGACCGACCAGCGGATGCCCGAGATGACCGGCGTCGAGTTCCTCCGCCGCGCCAAGCGGATCCGGCCCGACGCCACCCGGCTGCTGTTCACCGGCTACGCCGACATCAAGGCGGTGATCGACGCCATCAACGAGGGGAACGTCTACCGCTACCTCACGAAGCCGTGGGAGCCCGAGGAGATCGCCACCGTCGTCCGCCAGGCCGTCGAGCAGCACGACCTGATCGTCGAGCGCCGCCGGCTGATCGCCGAGCTCCAGGCCAGCAACGCCCGGCTGCTCGAGGCCGACCGCCTGAAGCGCTCGTTCATCGAGGTCGCCAGCCACGAGCTGAACACCCCCGTGGCCGTGGTCCTCGGCATGGTCGACCTCTGGCGGCTGAGCAAGGCCGAGACCGCCACCCCCGTCGAGCGGGCCTGGCTGGATCGCATCGAGCGCGCCGGCCGCCGGCTCGCCGGCACCGTCGAGCGCATGGTCAAGCTCCTGCGGGCCGACCGCTTCGGCGCCACCCTCGACCTCCGTCGGGTCGACCTGGCCGCGTTGATCCGCGACGTGGTCGAGGACCTGCAGCCGTTCCTGGCCGCGCGGCACCTGAGCGTCGACGTGCAGATCGAGCCCGACCTGGGCGCCGCCGACCTCGACCCGGAGAAGGTGGCCGACATCCTCCGCAACCTGGTCATCAACGCCATCAAGTTCACCCCCGACGGTGGCGCCATCCGCGTCGGCGCCGGCCCGATCGGCCCGGACTGGGTGCAGATCCGCATCGAGGACTCGGGCATCGGCATCGGCCCGATCGAGCAATCGCACCTCTTCGAGCCGTTCTTCACCGGCTTCGACGCCATGCACCACTCCTCGGGCGAGTACCAGTTCGGCAAGCGCGGGCTCGGCCTGGGCCTGTGCCTGGTCAAGACGTTCGTCGAGCTGCACGGCGGCCGGGTGCGGGTGACCACCGTGCCCGACTCCGGCAGCACGTTCGTCGTCGACCTGCCCCGACACCCCTCGGCGCACGAGCCGGCCGCCGAGCCGCTCTCGGCCTGAGTGCCCCGCCCCCGGTTGGGGTGGCCACGATCGCGGCCCGCCGGTACAACACCGGCACATCGGTGCGTGCGATGGATCGCAGCGACGGCGCCCCGGCTCCCACGCCCGGGGCCGGCGGTCGCGACCGCCAGCCGCCCAGGGGGTTCCGCCCAATGCTGACGCGCAAACTCCGCGCCCACGTCGGCCACGTGCTCCGGCCCGGCTCGACCCCGCCCCCACCGGCGCCCGCGCCGCCGGCGACCGGCCCCGAAGCGACCCTGGACCTGTTCCGGACGCTTTACGGCCGGGCCGCGACGGCGGCCGAGGCCGAGCGGCTCGCGGGGATCGAGGCCCTGGGCCTGGCCTCCCCGGCCGCGCGGGCGCGGCACATCCTCGCCCGGTTCGATCGCCAGGAGCATCCGTCCCCATTCACCGTGCGGTTCGGGGCCGACGACCTGGCCTACGTGCCGGCCCACGGCGCCGAGCTGGCCGTCGACCGGGCCGACATCGCGCTCGGCGGCCCGCTGCTGCACGACGGCCGCTACGAGGACCATCTGAGCCGGTTCCTCGAGGACCAGATCCGGCCCGGCATGACGGTCGTCGACATCGGGGCCAACATCGGCTACCACACGCTGCTGGCCGCCGGCCGGGTCGGGCCGACGGGCCGGGTGCTCGCCTTCGAGCCGAACTCGGAGAACTGCCGGCTGCTGCTGCTGAGCCTGCGCCGCAGCGGCCTGGCGCACGTCACCCTGTTTCCCGTCGGGCTCTCCGACCGCGCCGGCGCGGCCTACTTCTCGCCGCACCTCGGCTCCAACGGCGGCCTGCTGAGCCCGGCCGAGGCCACGCTCCTGAACCCGAACTGCGTGGTGATCCCGACCCTGCGGCTCGACGACCTGACGGCCGACACCCGCGTCGACCTGATCAAGCTCGACACCGAGGGCGCCGAGGGCCTGATCGTCGCCGGCGCGCGCCGGCTGCTGGAGCGCGACCGGCCGGTGGTGACCTCGGAGTTCAGCACCGAGATGCTCGGGCGGGTCTCCGGCGTCACGGGCCGCGAGTTCCTGGACGGGTTCCGGGCCCTGGGCTACCGGGCGCACCTGATCGAGCGCGGCACGGGCGACCTGTGCCCGATCGACGACCCGGGCGCGTTCCTCGACGGCTTCGCGCTGGGGCGGATCGAGGACCTCGCCTTCCTGCCGACCACCGGGCCGCACGCCGTCGCGGATTGAGCGGCCGGGCGCTCAGACCCCGGTGGCGGGCTCGCCGGCCCCGGCGGGCGGGCCGGGGTGGTTCTTGATGTAGTCCTGCAGGTAGCGGGAGAAGTTGGGCAGGCCGGCGTCGTCCCAGGCGTGCTCGATCTGCTCCTTGATCCGCTGGTTCTCGGCCTGCAGGGCGCGGAACTCGGCGGCGTCGGGCGCCTCGGGGTCGAGGCCGACGATCTGGTCGTGGGTGTTGACCGTGAGCATGAAGCCCGCCGGCGAGGGCCAGGCCTGCACCTGCAGCTTCATGTGCGGGTAGCGGTGGTTGCCCAGGCGCAGGGCGTACACCGTGGCGCCGCTGCCGTCCTGAGGCTGCACCCGCTCGAACGGCGGCTTCGCGAGCAGGTCGGCCAGCCCGGCCTCGGGCGCCCAGGTGATCCGGCGGCGGACCGGCTCGGGCAGCGACCCGGCGGGGTACGCCTCGGCCAGGTACAGGTCGATCGCCCGCTGGAGGGTCGGCTGTGAGAGCCCGGACAGCAGCGACGGCGACACGGGCGGCGGGATCGACGACACGACTCTGAACCCTCCCCCACCGCCCCCGCGCCGCCGTTCCGGCGGTCGCCGACCCCATTCATGAGCGACCTATTATCGCTGGCCCCAGGCACGGGAGGCAAGCGCCGGGGCCATGCGCGTCCGATTCGCCACGTCCCGGACGCCCTCAACCCGCCGTCGAGAACGCCAGCCGCAGCCGAGCCGAGGCGCCGGGGGCCAGCACGTTCAGGCCGGCGTCGATCCCCTGCGTTTGGAGGTGGATCGCGTCGGTGGTCTGGGTGTACGGCTCGACGGCGATCACCCCGCCCCCCACCGCCAGCGGCGGGGTGAAGACGACCAGCTCGCGGAACCCCGGCCCGCAGTCGATGCGGAACTCCGCCCCCAGCGTCTCGTCGACCAGCCGGCAGCGCGAGGTCCCGTCGGGGCCCGGCTCCAGGTCGGTGAGCACGTCGTCGATGCGCAGGCCCGCCATCGGCCGGCCGGCGCGGAAGTCGAGCGGGCCGCCGTCGACCGGCCGGCGCTCACCGGTCGGCAGCGCGTCCTGGAGCACCCAGGTCGAGCGGGCCGGCAGGATGACCCTGGTGCGGGCCTGGTCGGCCGCCGGGTCGAACGGCAGGCGGAAGTAGGGGTGGATCCCGAAGCCCCACGGCAGGTCGGCCGGCCCCGGGTTGCCCACCAGCACGTCGAGCGTCAGGGTGCGGCCCGAGAGGGTGTACGTCAGCTCCAGGGTCGCGTCGGACGGCCAGCGGTCGCGGTCGGCGGGCGCATCGGCCGCCAGGTGGAACCGGCCGGTCAGGCGGGCGCCTTGCGCGTCGGCGACGTGCTCGACCACCGGCCACGGGCGGTCGAGGGCGAAGCCGTGGATCGCGTTGGGCGGCTTGGTCGGCTCCAGCGGGTACGACTGCCCGCGCCACTCGTAGCGGGCGTCGCGGATGCGGTTCGGGAACGGGAACAGCACCGGGATGCCGTGCCGGCTCGGGTGCTCGGGGTGCGCCGGCCAGTCGGGCTCGGCCACGACCAGGGGCCAGAGCCGCCCGCCGGCCGGCAGGCGCAGGTCGAACAGGTTGAACCCGACGGCCGGCAGCACCGACGCCGAGGCGCCCGTGGCGTCGTCGTGCAGGTGGTAGACCGTGCGGCCGCCGATCGATTCGGTCGCGATCCGATGCGCCATCAGCAGCTCTCCGGCGATCCAGGCGAGTCGGGTGGGCCGCCCCGAGGGCCGGCGCTCAGCATTGGACCGCGCCGGCGCGCCGCGACTCAAGCCGGTCTCCGGCGGTCGCGGGGTCGGCGGTCGCGTCGCGGGCGGGCTGGTAGTCGGCGACGACGTAGGTCGGCCGGCGCTTGGACTCGAGGAAGATCAGGCGGATGTACTCGCCGATGATGCCCAGACTCACGAGCTGCACCGAGCCCATGAACAGGACGACCACGATCGTGCTCGCCCAGCCCCGGGGCGCAGTGTGGTTGCGGAGGGCGTCGACCAGGACCCAGACCAGCAGCACGGCCGAGGCCGCCGCCGTGGCCAGGCCCAGGCGGGTGACCAGCCGCAGGGGCTCGCTGCTGAAGCTGATCAGGCCGTCGATGGCCAGGCCCAGAAGGGCGCGGAAGGTGTACTTGGGCTGGCCCGCCGCGCGCCCGGCCCGCTCGTAGGCCAGGCCGGTCTGGCGGAACCCGACGAAGGTGCGCAGGCCGCGCACGAACCGGGCCCGCTCGGGCAAGGCCCGCAGCGCCTCGACCACGCGGCGGTCCATCAGGCAGAAGTCGCCGCTGTCGAGCGGGATGTCCAGGTCGCTGATCGCGTTCAGGAGCCGGTAGAACCCGCTGTAGCCGACGCGCTTGAGGACCCCCTCCTTGCGGCGGGTGCGGACGGCGTAGACCACGTCGAACCCGGCCCGCCAGCGCTCGACCAGGCCGGGCAGCACCTCGGGCGGGTCCTGCAGGTCGCCGTCCATGACGATCACCGCGCGGCCGCGGGCGTGATCGAGCCCGGCGGTGATCGCCGGCTGGTGGCCGAAGTTGCGGCTCAGGTGCACGACCGCCAGGTGCGGGTCGGCCCGCGCCAGCGCGTCGAGCCGCTCGGGGGTGCCGTCGCGGCTGCCGTCGTCGACGAAGACCAGCTCGTAGCCCAGGCCCAGGCGGCCCAGGGTCGTACTCAGGCGGGCGTGCAGGGCATCGAGGTTGGCCCGCTCGTTGAACAGCGGCACGACCACGCTGAGCGCCGGCGCATCGTCGTCGTCAGCGGCGGGCGGGCCGATCGGCAGGTTCGGGGCGCGCAAGGGGGCAGCCTCCCGGGCGGGCCGCCGCCGTCAGGGGGCGGCGGCCGTTCGGCCGGTGAGGATACCTGGGGGGGCGATCCTGTCGAGGCCGATCGCCACGGCGGGCGGCGGCCGTCGCGGCTCAGAAGGGGCAGCCGCAGAGGATGCGGACGTTGGCGTAGGGGGTGAACTCGGCGGACCGGATCACGCCCTTGACGCCCTCGGCCTGCTCGCGGAACTCGTGGTGCGGGATCTCGTCGACGTCGGACTCGCCGGCGAGCCGCAGCACTTCCTGGTAGAGCTTGGGGCTGTACTCGCTCATCTCGGAGGCGATCGTCACGCCCTCGACGACCAGCTCATCGAGCACCGCCTTGAAGACGTCGAGGAACCGGGGGATGCCGGGCACGAGCGTCAGGTCGATCACGTGGCTGTCGGAGGGCAGCGGGAAGCTCGCGTCCACGATCAGCAGCTCGTCCTGGTGTCCGAGTTCGGCCAGCAGCGAGCAGATCGCGGGGTTCAGGATGCCGCCCTTCTTCATCAACGACCTCGAACTTTCCGGCCGGAGCCACGGAGCAGGCGCCCGCACGGCCCCACGACCAGGCGCGGGGCGATCAGGGGGAGAGGACTAGGGGCGTCGCCGATCGGTCCAGTATAATGCCGAGGCCGACGCCCACCAACCCCCGCGAAGTCCGGGCCGGCGCCGGTGGCCGGTCCCGCCGTGCCGGGAGGGTCGCGGCTGGCCGGCGGTCCGAGGGCCTCGCATGCGAAGGCGCATCTCACGAATCGCGGCCGCCGCTTTGGCGGTCCTGGGCCTGCCGGTGCTCGGGAGCTCGACCCCGCCGCCGCCCCGGGCCGAGATCGAGCTCGAGGCGCCGACCTCGCTGGCCGACGAGCGGCTCAAGGAGCTGCGGCAGGCCGCCGCCACCTGGGCGACGCGCCGGGGGCCCACCCGCCAGGTGATCGACCAGGTCTGCCTGGTCCCCGACCTGCCCACCTTCCTGGACGCGATCGCCACCTGGGACCGCGACCACTTCTACCCGATCCTGATCGACGACACCGAGCTGGCCATCCGGTTCCTCCGCGCCTTCCGGCCGGCGCGGGTGATCCGCAAGCCGAGCCGGGCCGCGGCGCTGGAGCCCGAGGCGCTCTGGGTCCGCTCGGTCATGGCCGTCGGCCAGTCGTGGGCCGCCGCCGGCGCGCCCTCGAACCAGTGGCCCCGGGGCGACCGGCCCCCGACGAGCCTCGGGCCGGTGCCGCCCGGCGTCGTCCTGAGCGAGCCCGGCAGCCCGACCCTGCCGGGCGCCGTGGCGCTGGCCGCCGGCCGGTTCCAGCCGCTGGTGCGCTGGCACCTGGGGCTCGACCCCGCCAAGTCGCTGCCGCTGGAGACCGCCGCGAACCTCGCGGTGTCGCTCGAGAAGAGCCTTGGCGAGCTGTATCCGAAGCTGGCCGGACTGGGCGACGACTGCGACTTCCTGACCCTCTCGGGCGCCTGGCCCGACCGGTACGACATCCCCGAGGGCCAGAAGAAGGGGGACAACGCGCTCGACGACATCTTCGGCCGCGACCTCAAGACCGGCCAGCGCTGGGCGTTCACCGGCCGGCTCACCGGCTCGGCGCAGCAGTCGGTGTACGAGGCAATGTGCAGCCTCTTCTTGCAGCCCGAGTCGGCCCTGCTCTACAACGCCTTCGACGAGACCGAGTCGCCCTGGGATCAGTACCGCACCACCGAGGCGGCCGACTCGCTCAAGCCGCTCATGCGCGTCGAGCGCCGCACCAGCCGCGACGAGACCGGCCTGGCCGGCTGGCACCGCGCGTTCGACCCGCTGAACCGGCACGGCCTGCTGCTGATCAACAGCTCGGGCGGCGACGACAACTTCCGCGCCGGCCCCGGCTCGATCGGCAAGACCGTCGACGTGCCGATGAGCCTGCCGACGGCCGTGCACATGATCCACAGCTTCTCGGCGATGAAGCCCGCCGACCCGGCCACCATCGCCGGCCGCTGGCGGGCCAACGGGGCGTTCCTGTACTACGGCTCGATGAACGAGCCGTACTTGCAGGCCTTCCGCACGCCCAAGCTCGTCGCCGACCTGCTGGCGCAGGGCCTGCCGTTCGCCGCCGCCGTCCGCAAGCTGCCCGCCGAGGACCCGTTCGGCACCCCCTGGCGGCTGATGCTCCTGGGCGACCCGCTCTACCGCCTGATCCCCGCCGCCGAGCGCGCCGAGCGGATTGGCCCCACCGGCCGCAGCGCCGACTGGCCCGCCTACCGCGACGAGCCCCCGCCGGGCGCCGGCGCCAGCGACGCCGACCGCCTGCGCTGGTGCCTCCAGACGGCCCTGATCCAGGCCAGCCGCCTGGAGTCGGGCCCGGCGCGGGCCACCTGGCAGCAGACCCTGCTGGCCATCGCCGACCGCAACGCCCTGCCCCCGCCCATGCGCCACGTCTACGACGCCCTGCTGGCCGACGTCGTGACCCTGAGCCGCCCCGAGGCCAACGTCGCCTGGCCCGACCGCGTCACCCCCATCGCCCCCACCCTCCGCGCCACCGCCCTGCAACGCGCCCTGGACGCCCGCACCGCCTCCGGCGTCGACCGCGCCAGGTGATCCCGGCCGGGGGGCTCCCCCTCACCTCGTCCGCTCGTCGGCAGACCCGCACCGAGCCCGACCCGGCCCGGATCATCCTGTGCGCCGTGGCCTGAGCGCAGCGTGGCCGCGACGACGATCGGAGCCCACCGACCGAGCCCGGCGGATGAGGCTGGCGCGGATCCGCCCGACGACAACGCCGGAATCCGGGCAGCCCGGCGGCGCCGAGGACTCCAGCCTCAGCTGATGGAGGAGCGGAGCTCGGGGCCGCGGCCGGCGAAGGCGGCGACGACCTTGGGGAGGGCGCCGAGGTGGAGGTGGATCAGGCTGCCGACGGCGTTGTTGCGGAAGTAGACGTCGGCCTCGGCGGTCAGGCGGCCCGAGCGCGAGGGGCAGTCGCCGGGCTCGGGGGCGGGGGCCAGCGACCAGCGGCCCGAGTGGTATCCGCGCACCGAGGAGCCGGCCGGCCCGAGCCAGGCGTCGCGCACGAGCGTGCGCTCGACGGGCACCGGCGGGGTGGGCTGGGCATGCAGGGTGGCGTCGAAGCAGAGGATGCCCGCGCCCGGGGTGACGCGGTCGCCGACGATCAGCGACCGGCCCAGGTAGGCCGCGCCCCCGCCCTCGGCGTAGATCCGACGGCCGCGGCAGACGTGGGCCCGCAGGTCGGCGATCAGGCAGACATTGGCCGCCAGCTCCTCGGCGAACAGGTCGGAGAACCCGCACCCGATCAGCACCAGGTCAACCCCGCGCGGCAGCGAGTCGTCCCGCAGCGGCGAGAACTCGAGCAGCTCGCCGCCGAGCGCCTCGATGGCCGCCAGGGTGTCGGGATAGTAGCCGCCGAAGACCTCGTCCATCGCGTAGGCGACCCGGAACGGCCGGCCGGGGGCGGTCTGGTCGTCGGGATCGGCGTCCGCAGCCAGATCGGTGCCGTGGGGCAACGGCCGCGACTCGGCCAGGGCCCGCCAGGCGGGCAGGTCGGCGAACCGGACGAAGCTCTCGGCCAGCGGCCGGAACGCCTCGGGGTCGGCGGCCTGATCGGGCCGCAGCGCCGCCAGGGCGGCGCGGGCGACCGGCAGGGCCTCGATGGCGCCCACGACGGGCTTCTTGAGCAGCAGGCCGACCAGCGACCGCAGGCCCTCGAAGTCGCGGGGCCGCTCCAGGTGGTCGAGCAGCACGGCGTCCACCCCGTCGGGGATCCAGGGCAGGTGCGGACGGGCCTGGGTCAGCAGGCGGCTGTCGAGCACGAGCACGCGCGGCAGGTCGAGCGCCTCGGCCAGCGGAGCGAGCGGGCCGGGGCGGTCGCCGTACAGGCCCACGCTCGCCGGCGCGACGATCGGCACGCGCTGGCCGGGCGTCGGGCCCTGATCCGCGACCGGGTCGCGGTCGAGGGTCCCCTCGACGATCGCCAGGTCGGCCCCGCGCGCCCCCTGCTCGAAGACCCGTCGGCAGACGGCCGGCGGCATCAGCCAGGCGTCGAGGTGCCGGCCGGGGCGGCCGGTGAGGGTGCCGACGACGCGGTTGGAGATCGGGCTGGCCCACGACCGGAAGTGCTGCACCCGCCAGCCGGCGGCGCTCAGGCCAGCCAGCACGGCGAGGCTCGCGGGGGCGGGGTCCGAGCCGTGCGGGTCCGTGGCCAGGGCGAGCCGGGGCGTCACGGTCATGGAGGGGGCACCGAAGGCCGTCGGGGAGCGCGAAGTCGGGCGACCCGAAGCCGCGTCCGCATGGGGGTGTCGACCACTGGGGCGGCGCCCCCCTGCACCGGTGCCCGGCCCATGCTCGGGGGCGCAGGCCAGTCGCCGCGGGGACCGCGACCGGTTGGACGGATCCATCCCGGTTCAGTTCGTCCCAATGATAGGAGCCGACCCCGACCCGTCAAGGCTCTCACAGGCGTCCGACCCCCGGTTCCGGCCGGGAAAACCGGGGCTCGAACGCCGGCCGGCACCGCCTCAGCCCGGGGCCTTGGGCGCGGGCGGATCGGGGGCCATCGCGGGGGCCGGCGCCCCGGGTTCCACCCGCGCGGGAGCCGGCGGCGTGGGGGTGGGACGGGACGACCCGGCGGCCTCGCGGTCGCTGTCGCTGTCGCTGTAAAAGACCTCGCAGAGCCGGCCCAGCACGCGGCCGGCGGCGGCGGTGGCGGCGCTCACGTCGTCGTCGGTCACGACCAGCGGCAGGTCATTGACGAAGAAGGCGAAGATCAGGTTCCGGCCCGAGTCGGTCTCGAGGTAGCCGGCCAGGGCCTTGCTGGTGAGGATCGTCTTGCCGGTCAGGCCGTCGCGCACGTAGTACGTGCCGGTCTTGGCCCGCGCGTGGCCGCGGGCCGGGCTGTCGCCGTCGACGGCCAGCGCCAGGGTGCCGTCGCGGCCCAGGATCGGCAGCGCGGCCTCGTAGGTCGAGAAGTCGGGCCGCGCGGCCATCGCCCTCAGCAGGGCGACCGTCGCGCGCGGCGTCACCAGGTCGGCCGGACTGCCGCCGGCGCCGCCGCCGAAGCTGATCGTGCCGATGTCGACGCCCAGGCCCCGCAGCAGGTCCCCCTCGCGCCGCAGACCGTCGGCCAGCGTGCGCTCGCCGTGCTGCGCCGCGATCAGCAGCGGCAGGGTGCTGGCGTGCAGGTTCTGGCTCACCTTGAGGATCACCCGCACCGACTCGCCGAACGGCGGCGAGGTGAACTGTGCCAGCTTCGGCAGGGCCGCCACCGCCGTGCGCGAGGGCAAGGCCTTGGAGTCGTTGTCCCCCAGCGGCGTGGCCCCGGCCACGGTGATGCCCCGGCGCCTGAGGCACTCCAGGAACAGGGCCCGCGCGAACGACGCCGGCTCCTCGACCTCGTAGGCGTGGTACGACGGCCCGCCGCCGACCGGCACCCGGCCGCGCACCAGGAACCGCCGCGGCCCGACCGGCTCGACCGTGACCCGCTTGCCAGCGTCGGCCGCCACCGTCTGCACCTGGGCGTCAACGCTCACGAACGCCGTCTCGGGCACGATCCGCACCGTGGCCGGCTCGCCCGCCGAGGCGCCCGGGGTCACGACCACGTCGACCAGGTTGTCGTTGACCACGATCGGCGTCACCAGCCGGGGACCGCTGCCGGTGCTCTCGGCCGGCTCGAACAGGCGGTCGTCGACGAGCACATCGCCGTCGATCGCCTTCACGCCGGCGGCCAGGACGTCGCGCGCCAGGTGGTCGATGCCGGCGAGCGGGTCGGCCGGCACGATCGTGCTCCGCGACCCCGGGCCGGCGTACGAGTGGTCGTTGTCCTCGAACAGCAGCGTGCCGTCGGGGCCGGTGCGTCCGCCCAGGCTCGGGTCGCCCTGCGCCACCAGGATCAGGTTCCCCTTCAGGACGCCGGTCTCGGCGTCGAGCGTGCCGGTGTGCACGACGGGCGTGACGAACCGGTGCTCGGCGCCCAGGTCGGCCAGCGCCGCGGCCGTGCTGAAGAGCTTGGTCACCGACGCCGGCCGGACCATCGCGTCCGGGCTCCGCTCGAAGACGACCGCGCCGGTGCGGCCGTCGACGACGAGCAGCCCCCAGTGGCCGTGCTCGTAGCCAGGCGTCCGCAGGACCGCCTCGACCCGGGCCGCCAGACCCGGGGCCCCCGCCGCGTCCGCCGGGGCCGCCCCCTGCGCCGTCGCCGCCAGCGCCGCGGCCAACCAGATTGCTGCCATGCTCATGTGCCCCCACGCCCCCCGTCGTTCCGTCGATCCCGAGCGCCCGGCCGCGGCCCCCCGCCGCCGGGGCGGCCCATCATAGCCCGCCGCCGCGTCCGGCGGCCATCGCGACCCCGGCCCACCGGCCCACGCTCGAAAATCGGCAACATCCGGCAATCTTCGCCACGCCCCGACGAACAGCCCATCACGCCCCCTCGTGCGCCGGGAGCGACCACTCCTCCATCGCAGCCCCCAACCGCCCCGCGACACCACCCTCCGAAAAATCGGAACCGGCTCTTGCCTCCCACTACAGGCCGTAGTAGGATGCCTACGACACGACGTAGTAGGGCGTCGACAGCCGGACGGGAGGGGGGTCTCAGGATGGGCAATCAACCGGAGCGGGGGGCGCTCAGCGACGCCGAGCAGGAGGTGCTCAAGGCGCTCTGGGAGCAGGGGCCGGGCACGGTGCGGCAGGTGCGCGAGTCGCTGGCCGGCCGGGGTCGGCCGTGGGCGTACACGACGGTGCTGACCCTGCTGCAGCGGCTGCACGCCAAGGGCTGGGTGCAGAGCGACACCGGGGGCGCGGCGCACATCTTCCGGGCGGCGGCGTCGCGGGACGAGCTGCTGCGGGACCACCTGCAATCGCTGGCCGACCGCTACTGCGAGGGGGAGTCGACCCCGCTGGTGCTGGCCCTGGTGCAGGGCCAGAAGCTGGCTCCCGACGAGGTCGTGCGGCTGCGGCGGCTGCTCGACGAGCTCGAGGGCGGCGACGGGACGGCCCCGAAGCCGGGCCGGACCGGGCGCTGAGACGGCCGCGCCAGATCGGACCCATTTCCGAAGGCCCGCACCCAAGCGAGGGGAGCCCGACGCCCATGCTTGCCTGGATCGCCGAGACGACGCTCGTGGCCGCCGCGCTGGCGCTCATCGCCACCCTGGTCGGCCGCTCCGAGCGCCTGGGCCCGTCGACCCGCCACGCCCTCTGGCTGGTCGTGCTGCTGAAGCTGATCACGCCCCCGCTCGTCGCCTGGCCGCGGCCCGCCTGGCTCGTCCCGACGCCGGCCCCCGCGCCCACCGTGCTCACGATCACCGGCCCCGAGGTCGAGCCGCCGCCGGCCCGGCTCGCCGCCACGGTCGCCCTCGACCCGCCGCCCGAGCCGGACGCCCTCGCGGACGTCCTCGGCCCCGAGGCGGACACCGGCCTGGTGACCTTCGAAGCGGAGAGCCTGGCCTTGGAGACCGAGCCGCCGCCCGAGCTGCTGGCGGAGCCGGCGCTGGAATCGGTCGAGGTCGCGGACACGCCGGTGCCACTCTGGCCGGGCGATCCGGGCCCGAGGCTGGAGGTCACGGTGACGGCCACCGCCCCGGAACCGGCCTGGCGGGCCTGGGTGCCCGACGCGGCCTGGCTGCGCACGGGGGCGCTCGGGCTCTGGGCGGCCGGAGCGCTGGGGTGGGTGCTGGTGCAGGGGCGGAAGATCGCGCGGTTCGGGGCCCGGGTGCGGCGGTCGGAGGCCGCGCCGACCTGGATCCACGCGGAGCTGGAGGCGCTGGCGCCCCGGATGGGGGTGACTCCGCCGCCGGTGGCCGCGCTGGCGGGGCTGGACTCCCCCCTGCTCTGGTGCGCCGGCCGCCCCCGGCTGCTGGTGCCCCGGGCGCTGGCCGCCGAGGCCGACCGTCCGGGCTGGCGCGGGGTGCTGGCTCACGAGCTGGCGCACCTTCGGCGGGGTGATCCCTGGGTGAGCCGATTGACGCTGGTGGCGGGGGCCCTCTGGTGGTGGAACCCGCTGTACTGGCTAGTGCGTTCTCGTCTGGAGGCCGAGGCCGAGCTGGCGTGCGACGCCTGGGCGGTCTGGGCCGATCCGCAGGGCCGGCGGCGGTACGCCGAGGCCCTGCTCGAGGTCGGGGCGGGCCTGGCGCGGTCGACAGCGCCGGCGCCGGCCCTGGGGCTGGGTGGTGGTGAAACGGCAGATTTCTTCGAGAGGAGACTCACGATGATCGTACGCAATCCCCTGGGTTCGGAGCCCCCGCGGGGGCGCTGGCTGGCCGCCGGCCTGCTCGGCCTGGTCGCCCTGCCCGCCTGGTCGACCGGCCAGGAGGACCCGAAACCCGCTCGCCCTGTCGACGGCGACGCGCCCGCCCGGACCAGCCCCGACGGCGACTCGCCCGAGGCCGCCGAGGTCAAAGCCGCACTGGCCGAGGTCCGCCGCGAATTGCCCGCCGCGATGGCCGAGCTCAAGCGGGAGCTGCCGGCGGCGATGGCCGAGCTCAAGCGGGAGCTCCCGGCCGCCATGGCCGAGCTGAAGCGCGAGCTGCCGGCCGCCATGGCCGAGCTGAGGCGCGAGCTGCCGGCCGCCATGGCCGAGCTCAAGCGGGAGCTGCCGGCCGCCATGGCCGAGCTCAAGCGGGAGCTGCCGATCGCCGGCCAGTTCCTGGCGACCCTGGACCTCGACGGGGCCGAGGTGGCCGACGCGATCGCGAAGGCCGTTGACGAGGTGGCCGTGACCGTCGAGGCCGCCGCCGCGGACGTCGAGATCGCGGCCGCGGATGGCGAGGCCGCCGCGGCGGACCTCGCTGCCGTCAACGTGACGGTCAATGCTCAGGAGCCGTCGGCCGAGGCCGTCACGACGACCGTCACGGTCACCAGCGACGACAAGGCCGACGACGACGGTCCCAAGGACGGCAAGCCGCTGGAGGGCGAGCTCAAGGCGAAGCTCGACGAGTCGCAGGCCCGGATCCGCGAGTTGCAGGCGCAGATGCAGAAGCGTCAGGCCGAGATGGTCGAGACGAACAAGCGAATGTCGATCGAGATGCGCGAGCGCATGGCCAGGTTCCAGGCCGAGATGGCCGAGGCCCAGAAGCGCATGTCGGAGCAGATGCGCGAGGCCTCGATGGAGATGGAGCGGGCCAGCCGCGAGCGGGCCGAGCTGCTCAAGGACCTCCGCGCCAAGGGCTACAAGGTCCCGGCCGGTGAGGTGAACAAGGTCCAGCGGTACCGCGTCGAGGGCCAGCCGCGGATCTTCACGGGCCAGCCGGCGCAGCGGTCGGAGTCGCGCACCGTCACCATCCGCAAGGCGGACGACGGCACGATCACGACCGAGGAGAACGGCCCCGAGGGCAAGAGCATCACCATCAAGCGCGTCGGCCCCGAGGGCGAGGACGTCCTGAAGCCCTCGCGCCAGCCGCTGCGGGTCGAGGGCCGGGCCCTGAACCAGCTCCGGCAGGTCGAGGGCCGTCCCATGCGGGAGCTGCTCGAGGAGCGCGGCCGGGCCCGGAGCATCGAGGGTCGCCCCGGCGCCCCGGTGCCCCCGATCCCGCCCGTGCCGCCGGTCCCGCCGGTGCCCCCGGTCCCGCCCGCCCCGCCGCGGGCCAATCGCGAGCTGAACCAGCGGGTCGACCGCCTGGAGCAGAAGTTCGACACGCTGCTGGACGAGCTCCGCAGCATGCGCAAGGAGCTGAAGGCCGGCGACAAGGACTGATCCCGATCCGTCCCTCGCCCACTCCCTGAGACCGGGGGCCCGACCTCCCCGGAGGCGCCCCAACGGCGGCCCACCGTCCCCCACGCGGGACGGTGGGCCGCTCGCCATTGCGGGCCCGACGCTCCCGCCGGGGCGAGCCCCGCTGTCCAGGGTGGATCGCAACTTTCGCAGACACTTTTTCCTGTTCGTGTCTGACGCGCGACGATACCCTGGTCCGATCGACCGCCCGCCGCCCGGTGGCGAGCGGTTCCCTTCGACGACGGGCGACGGCCCGGCCCGGTCGGGCCGAGGGCTCCGCCCCGATCTCTCCAGGAGCCGCGCATGCCCCCCGATTCCCCGTCGGCCCGTCCCGGTCGGCTCTCGGTCGACGATGCGGCCGTGCTGCTGATCGACCACCAGGCCGGCCTGCTGTCGCTGGTTCAGGACTACTCGCCCGACGAGTTCCGCAACAACGTGCTGGCCCTGGTCGACACCGCGAGGCACTTCCGGCTGCCGACGATCCTCACGACCAGCTTCCAGGACGGCCCCAACGGCGTGCTCATGCCCGAGATCGTGGCCGCCCTCCCCGATGCACCCCTGATCGCGCGGCCCGGCCAGATCAACGCCTGGGACAATGACGACTTCGTCGCCGCCGTGAAGGCGACCGGCCGCCGCCAGCTGATCCTGGCGGGCGTGGTCACCGACGTCTGCGTGGCCTTCCCCGCGCTCTCGGCGCTGGCCGAGGGGTTCGAGGTCTTCGTCGTGGTCGACGCCTCGGGCACGTTCAATCGCTCGGTGCGCGACGCCGCCCTGCTGCGGATGACCCAGGCCGGCGCCGTGCCGATGAACTGGTTCGCCGTCGCCTGCGAGCTGGCCCGTGACTGGCGGCACGACATGGAGGGCCTGGGTCGGCTGCTCGGCGGCCACCTGCCGGCCTACCAGAACCTGATCACCAGCTACTCCGTGATGGCCGCCCGCCGCTGATTTCGGTTCCAGGCCCCGGCGAGACGTCCGGTCCCCCGTTCCAATCCGGGTGCCTCGCCCCAGCCGAGCCGAGCCAGGTCCGCCAGGCCCGGCGGAAGGCCTGGAGATCGTCAGCGTCATCTGGGCAGAGCGAACCGAGACCGTCCGTGAGGCGTCAACGACCGGGGGCGTGCGACCCGCCGGCGGCATGGGCCGCGAGCGGGGCACACGCCCCGGGGTCTGCGTCAAATCCGATCAGGCCAGACGGGCGTCAGTCGCCGGCGGCGTGGGCGGCGGCGGCGGTCTCGAGGCCGAGGTCGCCGGTGAGCAGGGCGCGCTTCACCTCGGAGATGGCCTCGGTGACCTTGATGTCACGCGGGCAGGCGCTGGTGCAGTTGAAGACGGTGCGGCAGCGCCAGACGCCCTCGGCGTCGTTGAGGATCTCGAGTCGCTCGGCGGCCGCGCGGTCGCGGCTGTCGAAGATGAAGCGGTGGGCGTTGACGATGGCCGCCGGGCCCACGTACTTGCGGTCGCCCCAGAAGGGCGGACAGGCGGTGGTGCAGCAGGCGCACAGGATGCACTTGGTCGTCTCGTCGAACCGCGCCCGCTCGGCCGGCGACTGCCGCCGCTCGGCCGTGGGCGCCGGCTCGTCGTTGATCAGGAACGGCAGCACGGACTTGTAGTGGTCGAAGAACGGCTTCATGTCGACGACCAGATCCTTGATCAGCGGCAGGCCGAGGATCGGCTCGACGGTGATCGTGTCGCCGGGCAGGCTCTTGACCAGGATCTTGCAGGCCAGCGCGTTGGCGCCGTTGATCCGCATCGCGTCCGAGCCGCAGACGCCGTGGGCGCAGCTGCGCCGCAGGGCCAGCGAGTCGTCGTAGAGCCACTTGACGTTCTGGATCACGTCCAGGACCCGGTCGTGCGGGTCGGCCTCGATGGGGTACTCCTCCCAGTGCGGGGCCGTGTCGACTTCCGGGTTGTAGCGCTTGATCCGGACCTTGAGTTTCCGGACCCCTTCGGCGGTCGCCATGATTGCGTCGGGCCTCTCGGTCGGGTCGAGTCGTGTCGGGGGCCAGGGCGGTAGGCCCCCGTCAGACGTTGGGGTCGGGGTTGGGTCGATCGGTCCGGGATCAGTACTTGCGGATCTCGAGCGGGTACTTCGGGACCATCTGGCCGTCCTTCTCGACGTGCACCTCGTCCACCGGACGGTAGGCGACCCTGGTGCCATCGCCGTCCTTGCTGACGAAGGTATGCTGGTAGAAGTCGACGTCGTTGCGGTCGGGGAAGTCCTCGCGGGAGTGGGCGCCGCGGCTCTCCTTGCGGGCCAGGGCGCTGGCAACGGTGGCCTCGGCCAGGTCGAGCAGGTTGCCGAGCTCGAGCACTTCCAGCAGGCCGGTGTTGAAGACCGAGCCCTTGTCCTGGACGCCGAGGGTGGCGTACTGCTCCTGGAGCGACCGGATGTCGTCGCGGGCCTGGGTCAGCAGCTCCTCGGTGCGATAGACGCCGCAGTTGTCCATCATGGTCTGCTGCATCTGGTCGCGGAGCTTGATCCAGGGGTACTGCCGCGGGCGGGTGAGCAGGCCGGAGATGCGGGCCTTGACGGCGGCCTCGGGCTTCGGCGGCAGCGGCTGGAAGTCGGCCTCGAGCGCCGTGCGGGCCATCTCGCGACCGGCGCGGCGGCCGAAGACGACCAGGTCGACCAGGCTGTTCGTGCCCAGCCGGTTGGCGCCGTGGACGCTGACGCAGGCGCTCTCGCCGGCGGCGAACAGGCCGGTGACGACGTCGCCGGCGGGGTTGCGGAGCACCCGGCACCAGCTGTCGGTCGGGATCCCGCCCATGGCGTAGTGCGCCGTCGGCTGGATCGGCACCGGCTCGCGCATCGGGTCGACGCCGAGGTACGTGCGGGCGAACTCGATGATGTCGGGCAGCCGCTTCTCGACCCAGGCGCTGTCGACCTTCGAGCCGGTCGGGCTGGTGCCGAACTTGTTGATCGTCTCGGCGCGGATGTCGAGGTGGACGAAGTCCTTGCCGTTGACGCCCCGGCCGTTGCGGACCTCCTGGTAGATCGATCGCGAGCAGACGTCGCGGCTGGCCAGGTCCTTGAGGTTCGGGGCGTACTTCTCCATGAAGCGCTCGCCCTGGCCGTTGATCATCACGCCGCCGTCGCCGCGGCAGGCCTCGGACAGGAGGATGCCGAGCCGGTAGATGCCGGTCGGGTGGAACTGGTAGAACTCCATGTCCTCCAGCGGCAGGCCGTGGCGATAGGCCAGCGCGGGGCCGTCGCCGGTGAGGGCGTAGGCGTTGGACGAGACCTTGAAGATCCGCCCGAAGCCGCCGGTGGCCATCAGCACGGTCTTGGCGTGGAAGATGTGCAGCTCGCCGGTGGCGATCTCGATCGCGACGATCCCGCGACAGTCCCCGTCGACCATGATCAGGTCGACCATGTGGAACTCGTCGAAGAACGTCACGCCCTGCTTGATGCAGTTCTGGTACAGGGTCTGGAGGATCATGTGCCCGGTGCGGTCGGCCGCGTGGCAGGCGCGCATGACCGGGATGCGGGGCCGGGCGTTCGGGGTGCCGGGCGTGGCGGTCGGATCATAGTCCGGGTTCGCCTTGGTGTGCCCGCCGAACCGGCGCTGGGAAATTTTCCCGTCGGCGGTGCGGTCAAACGGCAGGCCCATGTGCTCGAGGTCGTAGATGCACTCGACGGCCTCCTTGCAGAGGATCTCGGCCGCGGTCTGATCGACCAGGAAGTCGCCGCCCTTGATGGTGTCGTAGGCGTGATTTTCCCACGAGTCCTCCTCCAGGTTCGCCAGCGCGGCGGCGATGCCGCCCTGGGCGGCCCCGGTGTGGGAGCGGGTGGGATACAGCTTGCTGACGACCGCGGTGCCGGCCGACTTGCTGGCCTCCAGCGCGGCCATCATGCCGGAGCCGCCGGCGCCCACGATCAGGCAATCGAAGCGATGGTAATTGTTCATGACTGGCGTGCCACCACACTCGGGCGGGCCGGGGCGGACGGGGAAGGGGTCGCGGCCGATTCAGCGGCCTCGCGGAGCTCGGGGTTCACCTCGTAGAACCGCTCGAGGTACGCCTCATCCTTCTGGAAGTTCAGGATCGCGAACGAGCCGATCCCGATCAGGAAGATGGCGACCATCCAGATCAGGGTGCTGGCGAGCTTGCGGCTGCCCGGCCGGGTGATGTACTCGGCCAGGATCTGCCGCAGGCCGTTGAAGGCGTGCAGCACGGCGAGGTTGATCATCGTCAGGTCCCAGAGCCGCCAGATCACGCCCGTCTTCGGGTTGGCCCAGCGGTTGGCGACGAAGTGGTAGTTGATCACCTCGACGTTGTTGATGATGTGCGTGATCGTCAGGTGCCCCAGCGCCAGGAAGACCAGCACCAGGCCCGAGACCCGCATGAAGTACCACCACCAGAGCTCGAAGCCCCCGGAGGGCTTGACGCGACGCGATGCCATCGGACGCCAGTCCTTGTGCTTGCTATTGGGCGAGGATCGTGTGCGGGACGCAGTGTGCGAGCGGGCGGGCGGGCGGTTGGCCCGCCCGCGCGGGGCCAGCGGCGGCCCCGATCGACGCGGGGCCGGCCTGGGCCGGGCGGGGCTCAGCGGGCGGCCGCGGTCACCGGGGCCGGGGCGGGAGCGGCAGGCTCGGCGGGGACCTTCCAGAACTCGGGCGCCTGGAACAGCGGCATGAACACGAAGTACGAGGTGATCAGCATGATCACCAGGAACGTGATCAGGACCCACTGGAACATCTGCCGCTGGTACCGGGCCGCGCCCGGCCAGAGGTCGACCATGGCCACCCGCACGCCGTTGATGGCGTGGAAGACCACGCAGGCGATCAGCCCCAGCTCGCTGAGCCGGAACGCCCAGCGCAGCGGCCAGAAGTAGACCGGCTGGCCGTCGGCGCCAGTGATGAACGGCACGCGGCCGCCGTAGATGCTCAGCGTGTGATCGTAGAGCCCGGGGTAGGCGACCACGAAGAACGTGTCGATGATGTGGATCGTCAGGAAGATCAGGATCCCGACGCCGGTGACCCGGTGCAGCAGCCAGGAATGCTGGCCGATGCCTCCCTTGTACCGCAGGCCCTCGGCGAGCCGGGTCCAGAGCCCCGGCCGGTACGGCTGGGGCACGCGTGCAGTTTGCGACATGTCAAAAAAGATCTCGGGGGATGAGGCTCGGGCGGTTCGTGACACCCCCGGCGCCGGCAGCACCCCCGGCCGACGACCGGAGCGACCGCTCACGTCGGAGCGGACGGTTGGCCTCGTCACACTGGACTGTTTGTAGGAGCCCCGGGGGGTCAGGGTCAAGGGGGCCCCGCCGAAAGCCCGCGCCCGCGGGCCGGCTACGCCGGTCGCACACCCGCGACCGGCTGGGGCCGGGTCGGAACCGACCGGGCTCAGACGTCGAGGCCGATCTCCAGCGCGGTGGCGTTGAGCCAGCCCAGCTCCGAGAGCCGCCCGACCACCGCCACCGAGTTGCCGTGGCAGAGGTTCGACCGCAGGTCCTCGAACCACCCCTGGTCCGGGACCAGCAGCGCCGAGGCCTCGACGATCATCAGCTCGCGCGGGCAGCCCCGGGGCGCCACCTGCAGCACCAGCCGCGAGGCCGAGCGCGTGCGGGCCCCGGCCGGCTCCACCCAGGAGTCCACGATCGCGCCGTTGACGACGATCTCCGAGTCCATCCTCGACCCCCCTTCGCGGCGGCCTGATCGCCGTCAGTGCATGCACTCATCATGAGAGCCCGCCGCCCCCGAAGCAAGCGGTGTGCTCAAAAAAATGCATGCAGGCGATCGTGTCAACCGCACCTCGACGTGCGATCGGCTGCCCCCGGCGCTGACCTGATGGTGCGTCACCGGCCCGGCCCGGGCAAGTTTTTGCTCGAAAGCGGACCACGCCCGACCGCCCGGGGACGGTCGCCGTGGGGGTTCGGTCGGAAACCGAACCGGAACTGGAAGGCTGGAGGAGTCGTGGCGGAGCTGTAAGCCGGATTCTGTCAGCGGCCGGGCCGAGGCCCCGCCGCCGGACGGTCATTTCTCTGGGACGCCGGTCTCCCGACGCCTCAAGCGACCTACCCGGGAGTCGATGACGGGCCGGGCCGACCCGTGGCGCCCGGACCACGACCGAGGTCGCGTGCCGGGCCCCTGCTCCCCTATTTGGCCTTGCTCCCGGTGGGGTTTACCAAGCCAGGCCGGTCACCCGACCTGCTGGTGAGCTCTTACCTCACCGTTTCACCCTTACCGCCGGCGGGCCGAGGCCCCCCGGAGGCGGTCTGTTTTCTGTGGCACTGTCCCTACCCGACGCCTTGGCGGCCCCGGGCGGTGGGCGTTACCCACCACCGCACCCTGCGGAGTCCGGACTTTCCTCCCCGGCACGACCCCGGCCGCGATCGCTCGCCGCCGGGCGCCGGAGCGACCGTCCGCTCCGCCACGACTCACTCCACCCCCATTCTACGCCCCGCCCCGGCCCCACGGTACGCCAGTTTCAGGGAAGCCCCCCACCCCCGCCCGACCCACCAACCAGAATTCTTTAGCCAAATTTCCCATTCCTCCCAGAGCAGCTATAATTCCAGCACGAGCCAGAGTCCCACCCCCCTGCGGAGCGAGCGGCCATGGACATCCGGGAATACCTGAGGGGTCGGAGCGTCCCGTTCAGCGTATTGCTGCACCCGCCGGCGCCGACGGCGTCGCAGCTGGCGCAGAGCCTGCGGGTGCCGGGTCAGCGGGTGGCCAAGGCGGTGCTGGTGCGGGCCGGGGAGTCCGGCTATGCCCTGGCGGTGGTGCCGGCGACGCACCGGCTCGACCTGCCCCGGCTGGCGGCCGTGCTGGGCGTGGCCGGCTCGGAAGTGCGGCTGGCCAGCGAGGACGAGGTCGAGGCCGTGTTCGCCGACTGCGAGCGCGGGGCCCTGCCGCCGTTCGGGCACCTGTACGGCCTGCCGACGGTCGTCGACGTGAGCCTGGCGGCCGGCGGCGAGATCGTCGTCGAGGGGAACCTGCGGCACGAGGGCCTGCGGATCCGCTACCGCGACTATGAGGCCGTCGTCGCCCCCCGGATCGCCCGCTTCGCCGCCCCCACCACCCCCCGCCGCCGCGGCGTCCAGCGCCAGGCCGGCTGAGCCGGCGTGCCCTCCCGTTGAGCCGCCCACGGGCCTGGATTGGAGGGCTTGTGGCGTCCCGTGAGGCGTGTCCGGGGCAGCTCGGTCGCTCCCGGTGTTCGTAGGGCGGATCAGCGCCAGCGTCATCCGCCGGGCTCGCAGGGGACACCCTTCGATTGGCCCATCGGCCGGGTCACGCGGTCGGCTTCCGAGCCGTCCCGGTGGATTGCGCTGACGCTGATCCACCCTACCTCAGAAGGTGCTCCTGTCGGGTGGATCAGCCGCAGGATGCGGCGCAATCCACCTCGCCAGGAGGGAGGCCACCGCCGCGTCCCGGCGGATGACGCTGGCGCTGATCCGCCCTACGAACACGGAGAAAAGTCGGTTGATCCGACGCTGGAGTTCGGGCCTTCCATTAGGTCATAGAGGAAGGCCCGTATCCCCGCCCGGTGGCTGCCTCGGTCGCGGAGGCACCCGATGGGCGAGGGACGGAGCCGACGGACTCACGCGCCGCCGGCGGCGCCGATGGCGACCTCGGCCTCGGGGGCGAAGCCGCGGCGCATGGTGTTCTCGGTGACGGTGCGGGGCAGCAGGAACTCGCGGAGGTACTCGGGGCCGCCGGCCTTGGTGCCGATGCCGCTGAGCTTGAAGCCGCCGAAGGGCTGGCGGTTCACCAGGGCGCCCGTGATCGTGCGGTTGATGTACAGGTTGCCGACCCGGAACTCGCGCTTCACGCGGGCGATGTTCGCTGGGCTGCGGCTGTAGATGCCGCCCGTGAGCGCGTACTCGGTGCCGTTGGCGATCCGGATGGCCTCGTCGAGGTCGGCCGCTCGGATGACCGCCAGCACGGGGCCGAAGATCTCCTCCTGGGCCAGCCGCGCCGTCGGGTCGACGTCGGCCACAATCAGCGGCGAGACGTAATTGCCGAGCGCGGCCAGGCCGCCGACATCGATGCGGGCGATGACGCGGCCCTCGAACCGGGCCAGCGCCTGATACTCCAGGATCCGGGCGCGGGCCTCGGCGTCGATGACGGCATTGACGTCGGTGCCCGGCTCCTCGGCCGGCCCGACGACGAGCGCCTGGGCGGCCTCGGCCAGCCGGTGCACGAAGGCGTCGTAGACCCGGTCGAGCACGATCGCCCGCGAGCAGGCCGAGCACTTCTGGCCGGCGTAACCGAAGGCGCTCTGCAGGGTGCCGACGACCGCCTCGTCCAGGTCGGCGTCGTCGTCGATGATGAGCGCGTTCTTGCCCCCCATCTCGGCGATCACCCGCTTGACGTGGTCCTGCCCCGGCGGCGTGTGCGCGGCCTGGCGGTTGATCAGCAGGCCGACGGCGCGCGAGCCGGTGAAGGCGATCAGGTCGACGCGCCGGTCGGCCACCAGCGCGGCGCCGACCTCCTCGCCCACGCCGGGCAGGTACGCCAGCGCCTCGGGGGGCAGGCCGGCCTCGCGGAGGATCTGCACCAGGTGCCAGGCCATCACCGGCGACTGCTCGGCGGGCTTCAGCGCCACCGTGTTGCCGGCCACCAGCGCGGCGACGACCATGCCGCAGGGGATCGCCAGCGGGAAGTTCCAGGGCGGGATCACGACGGCCACACCGCGCGGGAGGTGCTCCAGGGCGTTCGTCTCGCCGGGCACGTCGCGGTGGTCGGCGCGGTCGAGGCGGATCATCTCGCGGGCGTAGAACTCGCAGAAGTCGATCGACTCCGCGACGTCGGCATCGGCCTCGCGCCAGGGCTTGGCGCACTCGAAGACCTCCCAGGCGGCGAGCTCGAACTTGCGCTGACGCATCAGCGCCGCGGCCCGCACCAGCACGGCGGCCCGCTCGGCGACCGGCGTGGCCGACCAGGTCGTGAAGGCGGCCCGCAGGCCGGTCAGGGCCTGATCGGCGTGCTCCTCGCGGGCCCGCGACGTGCGGCCGACGAGGCGGTCGGTGCGGCCGGGGTCGGTGGAGTCGAGGCGGTCGTCGGTCGTGAGCTCACGGCCGGCGATCACGAGCGGGATGTCGAGGCCGAGCTTCGGCCGCACGGCGTCGAGCGCGGTCCGCATCGCCTGGCGATTCGGCTCGCGGGTGAAGTCGGTCAGCGGCTCGTTGGCGAACGGCGGCAGCTCGGCCGCGGCGGCGGCGTGGCCGTTGGTCGTGGACTTCGATCGCGAACGGCCCCACATCGCACCGACCTCCTCCGGGTTGCGCAGCAGATCTTCGACGGTGACCTTGCCCGAGCTGGATGCCAGCAGGAACGACTCGTTGGACGTGTTCTCCAGCAGCCGGCGCACGAGGTACGCCATGCCTGGCAGCATCGCTCCATACGGCGTGTAGACCCGGACCCGCTGGCCGCGGTCGACGAACGCGCCCTGGAAGGCGTCGCCCATGCCGTAGAGCATCTGGATCTCGTAGGCGTCCGGCGGCACCGCGAACTGCTCGGCCGCTGCCAGCGCGGCGGAGAGGCTCCGCACGTTGTGGCTGCCGAGCGCGGGGTGCAGCCAGCGGTGGTGCTCCATCAGGAACCGGGCGCACCGCTCGAAGTTCGCGTCCGACTCCCACTTCTGCCCGAAGACGGGGATCGGCCACCCTTGCTGGCGGGCGTGGGTCACCTCGTAGTCCCAGTACGCCCCCTTCACCAGCCGGATCGTCACCGGCGTGCCGCGGCGCTCGGCCCAGTCGCGCAGGCGTTCCAGGTCGCCGAGCGCCTCGGGCAGGTACGCCTGGCAGACCACGCCCACCTGCTCCCAGTCGCGGAACTCGGGCTCGTCGAGCACCTGGCGGAAGATAGTGTACGTCAGGTCCTTGTACGCGTACTGCTCCATGTCCACGTGGACATAGGCCCCCAGGGCGCGGGCCCGTCGCAGGATCGGCCGCAGGCGGCCGAGCACCTGGTCGATGACCCCCTCGGCGCCGATCGGGTCGAACCGGGCGGCCAGGCTGCTGAGCTTCAGCGAGAGGTTGCAGCGCGGCAGCGGCCCGTCGGGCCCGCGATCGATCTGAGGGATCTCGGGCCGCGACTCCAGCGGCCGCGCCAGGCCGTCGAGCAGCTCCACGCAGGTGGCCTGATAGGCGTCGGCCTCACGGTCGCTGATGATCGCCTCGCCCAGCAGGTCGGCCGTGAAGGCGAGCGTCTGCTCGCGGAGGGCAAGGATCGTCTGGAGCGCCTCGGCCGGCGTTGAGCCCGCGATGAACCGCCCGGCCATCTGGGTGGCGGCGAACCGCGCCAGGCCCGCGATCATCCGGTCGCCCACCGGCCCCGGCGGCGTCAGGGCCAGCGGCAGCCGCACGACGGCCGGCACGCCGGGTCCCGCCTCGTCGAGGTACTCGTGCAGGTGCCGCCGCGCCGAGGTCGGGTCCTCGAGCATTGGCAGGGCGTCGATGAACCGGAACAGCTGCACCTTGGTGGCCGGATCGCCCATGCCCAGGCGCATGAGCCGGTCATCCCACCAGGCCCGCTGCCAGGGTCTTGGCCCGCCCCCGATCCGCTCGAACAGCTCGCGCCCGATCTCCCGGGTCCGCCGCTCGAGGGCGTCCGGATTCCCCTGCCCGGGCGCGGGGATTGTCCCCGCCTCCCGGATCGCTGCACCGCTGGCCATCGTCTGCTCCGTCGCCCCGCAGGGCCGGCTGGAGTCCGAATCCGGCTCGTCGCACGCCGTGGTCCCGCCGCCCGGATGGGGAGATCCGGTCAGCCCCGCGCCCACCCCAGCCCGGACGCAATCCGTGGCCAGGTGGACACACCCCGATTGTACGCTCCCGGGCCACCTCCGGATCACCCCCCTGCCGGGCTTCGCCCGAGATGCGCAGGCCGCCCCGGAACGTCGACCGGGCGCGACGTCTGCAACCGCCGGAACCTGAGCACCTCGGTCGGCCGGACCTGGGTCTCCGCCGCCGACCGGATCTCCGGGGTGCATCCAGGCCACACCGACCGCTGGGCCCTGGTCGTGCTCGGCCCGCAGACCGGGCGCGTCCTCCAACGATCCGTCGAAGCGCGACGGGGCAGGCAGGTCGTCCCGGCGACCTGGCTCCGGGGCCCGCTGCGGATCAGCCCCGGCGCTCCGAGCCCAGGCGGCTCGCATCGCGACCGTCGCGCCGTCACGGGGCTGGGGCCGGTGCGCCCCGGCGACCTCCCCCGGACCCGGAACGCCCCACCATCGCGCGGTCCGGCCGGCGGCGGCCTGAAAAGCAGGATCCGGAGAATTGACAGGCCATTTCCAATTTCGTATTCATCAAAATGGATTTCAAAGAACGCGAAGCGACGAGGCTTCGTCGACCCCCGGACCGTGTCAGTCCGCGGCAGACCATCGGGCGGCGTGGCCCGGCGGTGACTCGTGCGATCCGGGGTGGTGGTCCACCCGGATCCGTTGGGCAACCAGCCCCTTTTCCCTCGGAGAGCGTGCTCGATGATTGTGCATCGCATCCATCGCGGCGTGGCCGCTGGAATCTGCCTGCTCGCGTGCCTGGCGGCGTCGGACACCGCCCAGGCTGGCATGCGCCGGTACGAGCTGAGCGGCGGGCTCATCTCGGGCACGCTCAACGGCGTCGCCTTCACGAACGCCTCGTGGACGATCTCCGCGGAGGCCGACACCGCCGACATCCAGTACCAGGCCGGCGAATACCCGGTCTGGTACCAGATCCCGACGCCCACGATCTCGATCGCCAGCGGGTCCTCGCCCCTGACCGCGAACCTGACGGGCGACTGGTCGTTGCAGTCGCGCGATTACAACGCGGCGATCGCGAACTATGCGTCGATCTACTTCGTCAACTCGGTGATCCCCGGGGAGGGCTTCGGGGCGTACATCAGCGGGGAGAACATCCTGAGCAACCTGAGCACCATCGCAACCTATTCGGCCGGCAGCGGGTTCAACTACGCCCGGACGTACACGACCGACGTCGGCAACCTCTTCATCGCCTCGACCTCCTACAACACCGGCAGCTTCACCGTCTCGCCGGGCGCCGCCGTCCCCGAGCCCTCGGTGAACGTCCTGCTGGGCGTGGCGGCGGGCTTCGCCGGCTTCCTCGGTTGGCGGCAGCGGCGGGCGGCGCGGGCCGCCGCCTGACCAGGGCAGGAGCCTGGATTCCGGGGGCCGTTGCTTGACGACCCCCGGCGTCACAGGCTATCCTTGGACCAATTCCAATTCGGTGCGCATCTTATCCAGAGTGGCTGAGGGACGGGCCCTACGACGCCACAGCAACCGGTCCACCGTCAGGTGGACGCTGGTGCTAACTCCTGCCCAGGCTGATCCGGGTTTCGATCCGGCGCAGCATGAGGGACAGATAAGATGGACTAGGCCGCCTACCGGGCGATTTTTCGCACCGGTCCAGGTTGCGGCGTAGCTCCACCTTAGCACGATTTGCCCGCCCCACCTCGCCCTGCCCGACCGGCAAGGCGACCCCGGGCCACCCTGGATCAAGTTCGCGCACCACGGCCCCGCGGCCTGGCCGGCGACCCATTGCCCTGCGACGGGCGGGTGGGCCGGGACCACCGCCGGGCCGCGAGCGGTCCCGCGAACTTGACCCGGGAGATTGACGGTGAGCCACGACTCGACGCCTGAGCTGGTCAAGGGCCTGAAGTGTCGCCTCTGCGGCAAGAGCTACGGCAAGCAGGCCCTGAACTTCTGCACCGACGACTTCGGCCCGCTGGAGGTCGAGTACGACTACCAGGCCGTCGGCCGCGTGCTCACCCGCCAGCTCATCGAGTCGCGCCCCCGCACCATGTGGCGCTACCGTGAGCTCCTCCCCGTCGATGGCGAGCCGACCGTCGGCAAGCAGGTCGGCGGCACGCCGCTGGTGAAGGCCGACCGCCTGGCGAAGGCCCTGGGCATCCGCGGCGGGCTCTACATCAAGAACGACGCGGTCAACCACCCGACCCTGTCGTTCAAGGACCGCGTCGTCGCCGTGGCGCTGTCGAAGGCCGTCGAGCTGGGGTTCAAGACCGTCGGGTGCGCCTCGACGGGCAACCTGGCCGGCTCGGTGGCGGCCAACGCCGCGGCCGCGGGCCTGGAGGCGTACATCCTGATCCCCGACAACCTGGAGCAGGGCAAGGTGCTCGGCTGCTCGGTCTACGGGGCGAAGGTCATCGCGATCCACGGCAACTACGACCACGTCAACCGGCTCTGCTCGCAGATCGCCTTCCGCTACGGCTGGGGCTTCGTGAACGTGAACCTCCGGCCGTTCTACGCCGAGGGGTCGAAGACGATGGGCTTCGAGATCGCCGAGGACCTCGGCTGGAAGGCCCCCGACCACGTCGTCGCCCCCATGGCCGGCGGCAGCCTGATCGGCAAGCTCCACAAGGCGTTCGGCGAGCTCCAGACCCTGGGCCTGATCCCCACCGCCAACCCCAAGATGTTCGGCGCCCAGGCCGCCGGCTGCAACCCGATCACGCACACCGTCAAGACCGACGCCTTCAAGGTCAAGCCGGTGCGCAACCCGGACACGATCGCCAAGAGCCTGGCCATCGGCGACCCGGCCGACGGCTACTTCGCTTCGAAGCTGATCCGCGACTCGGGCGGCTGGGGCGAGGACGTCTGCGATGACGAGATCGTCGAGGCCATGCTCATGCTCGGCGAGACCGAGGGCATCTTCGCCGAGACCGCCGGCGGCGTGACCCTGGCCGTGGCTCGCAAGCTCCTGGAGCAGGGCCGCATCGACCCCGACGGCTCGACGGTGCTCTGCATCACCGGCAACGGCCTCAAGACCCAGGAAGCCTTGCTGGAGCGGATCGCCCGCCCGACGGTCATCCAGCCCACCCTGGAGCAGTTCGAGGCCCTCGTCGGCGCCGCCCCCGAGCTGGCCACCGCCGGCGCCTGAGCCGACCGGCCACCCGGCTGGCCCCCGACCCTTTCCCGTCGGGGTCGCCGTTCGGACCGACCTCCCCTCCGATCGGTCCTCACGGCGGCCGCGGCGGGACCCGACCTCTCGTCACCGCCTTCCCCCGACCCTGGACTGCGGCTCGCGCCGACTGTTGATGATGACACCTGACGAAGCGATTGCCCTGGCCAAGGACGCGACCACCCGCGAGGGCTGGGTCTGGCCCGAGCCGGTGCAGGCCCTGCGGGTGCAGGCGGGCCTGGTGCCGCGTGGCTGGTTCTGGGAGGTCTTCTCCAGCCCGGGCCCCGACCGCTGGATGACCTTCGCCCGCATCGACGAGGCGACCCGCGAGGTCCGCGGCCTGGGCCGCACCCGCTCCGCCTGAGCCGGCCGACCGGCTTTGCTACAATGCCCCCGGAACCCCGCACCGCAGCGTCACACCCGCGCCCCCCTGGCCGACGTTGACCGGGGCGGGTCGAGCCCGCGACACTCTCCATTCGAGGACCAGCAGAGTCATGGCTGTCGTTCGCATCCCCACCCCGCTGCGGCCCCACACCGGCGGCATCGAGAACGTCGAGGCCACCGGCAGCACCGTCGGCGCCTTGCTGGCCGACGTCGTGGCGCAGCACCCCGCCCTGGGCGAGCGCATCTTCGAGAACGGCGAGCTCCGCCGGTTCGTCAACGTCTACCTCAACAACGAGGACATCCGGTACCTCGACGACCTGGAGACGGCCGTCGCCGACCGCGACGAGGTGAGCATCATCCCGGCGATCGCCGGCGGCTGAGCGCCCGCTCGCGTCCCAGCCCTAGATCCTACGATCCCCCACGGCCGCCGGCGCCGCCCCCGGTGTCCGGCCCCTGAACGAGAAGGCTCCTCCGATGGCGTTCGCCTCGAACCCCGACGACCCGTTCGACCGCTACAGCCGCCAGATGCGCTTCGGGCCCCTGCAAGGGGACAAGCAGGCGAAGCTGGCCGCCAGCCGCATCACCATCTGCGGCTGCGGGGCGCTCGGCACCGTGCTGGCCAACCACCTGGTGCGCGCCGGCGTCGGGTTCGTCCGGGTGGTCGACCGCGACTTCATCGAGACGCACAACCTCCAGCGTCAGATCCTCTTCGATGAGGTCGACGTCGCCGACAACCTGCCCAAGGCCGAGGCCGCCGCGCGCAAGCTCCGGCTGATCAACTCGCAGGTGGTCATCGAGCCGGTCGTCACCGACATCGACCACACGAACATCCTGGACCTGACCTCGGACGTCGACCTGATCCTCGACGGCACCGATAACTTCGAGACCCGCTACCTGATCAACGACGCCGCCGTGAAGCAGGGCAAGCCCTGGATCTTCGGCGGCGTGATCGGCAGCGAGGGTCAGACGATGACCATCCTGCCCGGTCAGACCCCCTGCCTGCGCTGCGTGGTCGAGACCAGCCCCCCGCCGGGCATGACCCCGACCTGCGAGACGGCCGGCGTGCTGGGCCCGGCGGTGTCGGTGGTGGCGTCGTTCGAGGCCGTCGAGGCGATCAAGATTCTCACGGGCAACCTCGATGCGCTGAACCCGCATCTGATCATGTTCGACATCTGGAACTGGTCGTTCCGCCAGCTCAAGATCGCCGCCCTGAAGGACAAGGTCGACTGCCCGACCTGCAAGCGCCGGGAGTTCGAGTGGCTCGACGGCCACCTCGGCTCGCACACGACCTCGCTCTGCGGCCGCAACGCCGTGCAGGTCGTGGCCCGCCGGCCCGAGCCCCTGAACTTCGCCGAGCTGGCCGGCCGCCTGGGCGCGCTGGGCGAGGTGCGCCACAACGCGTACATGCTCCGGTTCGGCGTCGAGACCTACGAGTTCACCGTGTTCCCCGACGGCCGCGCCATCATCAAGGGCACCAACGACATCGCCAGGGCGAAGACCCTGTACGCCCAGTACGTCGGCAGTTGAGCGGACGGGCGGCCGCTTCCGCCCCGTTCCGCCCGGCCAGGCCTGTGTCCTCGACCGATCGCCCCCCGCACCCGCCACCGCCCCGCGCCGCACTGGACCCGAGCCCATGCTGATCTACCTCGACAACGCCGCGACCAGCTTCCCGAAGCCCGAGTCGGTCTACCAGGCGATGGATCGGATGGCCCGCACGGCGCTCGGCAACCCGGGCCGCTCGGGGCACCGGCTCGCCACCGGCGGCGAGCAGCTCATCGACCAGACCCGCCACGCCCTGAACCGCCTGTTCAACGGCGAGGACTGGCGGCGCTGGATCTTCACCAAGAACTGCACCGACAGCCTGAACATCGCCATCAAGGGCGTCGTCGGGCCCGGCGACCACGTCATCACCAGCGACCTGGAGCACAACTCCGTCAGCCGCCCCCTGCGCCGGCTCGAGAAGGACGGCGTGATCTCGCTCACCCGCGTCGCCTCGCACGAGGGGTATCTGGACCCCGCCGAGGTGGCCGCCGCGATCCGGCCCGAGACGAAGCTGGTCGCGCTGACGCATGCCTCCAACGTGCTCGGCACGGTGCAGCCGATCGCCGCCATCGCCCCGCACGTGCGGGCCGCCGGGGCCCTGTTCCTGGTCGACGCGGCGCAGTCGGCCGGCGTGGTGCCGATCGACCTGAAGGCGACCCCGATCGACCTGCTCGCCTTCCCCGGCCACAAGGCCCTGTACGGCCCGACCGGCACCGGGGTCCTGTACGTTGGCCCCCGCGCCGAGCCGAGGCCGTGGCGCGAGGGGGGCACCGGCGGCGACTCGAAGACCGAGGTCCAGCCCGACGAGCTGCCGTACCGGCTCGAAGGCGGCACGCCCAACCTGCTCGGCATCGCGGGCCTGGCCGCCGGCATCGCCTGGGTGCAGGAGCGCGGGGTGGACGTGAGCCGCGAGCACGAGGTCGCCCTGCTCCAGAAGGTCGTCGACTGGGTCGAGGCGCACGACGGCTGGCGGATCGCCGGCCGCTGGGAGCCCGCCACCCACGTCGGCGCCCTGTCGCTGATCCCGCCCGACCCCGACGTGCTCGCCTCGCAGGACCTGGCCGCGATGCTCGACTCCAGCTTCGAGATCGCCGTCCGCGCCGGCCTGCAGTGCTCGCCCTACATCCACCGGGCCCTGGGCACCTTCCCCGACGGCACCCTCCGCGTCAGCCCCGGCCCGTTCAACACGGCCGAGGAGATCGACGCCTTCCTGAACGCGCTCACCGAGATCACCGCCGGCGTCTTCTGACCCCGGCCGCCTGGCATGCCGCACCTCCAGTCTCGCCGTTTCGTAGGGCCCCTGGGTCAGGGGCAAGCGAGCGCCCGAGGAGCAGGCGACCCCGCGGGATGGGATCTCGGTGTGGCGTGGCCTGAGCGCAGCGTGGCCACGTTCGCGGGGGCCTGCGAATCGTCGTCGTGGCCATGCTGCGCTCAGGCCACGCCACACGGCCCACCAGGATTCGGACGCTGGGGATGGCCCCGGAGATTCCGGCGGTTCGCGGGTCGGGAGATCGCCCGGCGGGCCAGCCCCAGCGTGGTCGGGGCACGGGGGTGCGGGTTCGGGGGCACTCTGGCTTGCAACGTCGGTGCGGGTGGGTTTCAATCAGCAAACGCCGCCGGGATCGCGAGTCGATCGCCGCTGGCCGCCGCTGACCCACTCGTCGCCCGGGGGTGCCTCGATGTCGATTGCCTTCGCGTGCCCAGGGTGCGCCAAGACGTACGAGGTCAGCGACACGCTCGCCGGCAAGACCGGGCGCTGCAAGGCGTGCGGCCAGCCGTTCAAGATCCCTGTCCCGCGCACCCTGCGGACCCAGCCACCGGCCCCCGAGCCGCTGAGCGCCGACGACCTGGACGTCGACCCGCCGCTGCGGGCCCCGACCCCCACGCCCGCCCCGGCCCGGCCATCCCCGCGGTCCGAGCCCGCGCGACCGGCGCCGCCGGTGTACGACGACCTGCCGGCCTACGACATGCTCGCCGATGAGCCGGAGGTCGACCCCTCGACCCACTTCGACGACCCGCCGGTGAGCCCGCTGTCGACGCGTGGCGCGGGCCCCGCGCGCCGCAAGAAGGCGGCCTTCGATCCGACGAGCTTCGCGGGCCTGCCCATGCTCATCCTGGGCGGCGGCGGCACGGCGCTGCTGGCGTTCCTGGGTCTGGTGGTCTGGCCCTCGATGCAGGACAGCGAGGCCGCCCCCGGCGGCAACGCGGCCCCGGCCGATGCCCTGGCCAACGCCCCGCCCGCCGCCGCTCCGGTGGTGGCCGCCGGCGCTCCGGCGGTGGTCGCCGCTCCGGTGGTGGCCGCCGGCGCTCCGGCGGTGGACCCCGCCGCGGTCACCGCGCTGGCCGCGATGCCCGGCGGGCCGCCCCCCAGATTCGGGGGCCCGCCCCAGCAGGGCGACGCTCGGCCCGGGTTCGGGGGTCCGCCACCGGGGTTCAGTGGGCCGCCACCCGGATTCGGTGGGCCGCCACCGGGGTTCGGTGGGCCGCCGGCGGGGGCCGCGGCGCCTCAGGTGCGCAACGGGTTCCCGGTGCTGCCGCCGGTGCCGTCCGAGATCCTGCCGAAGGCGCAGCAGCCGGCGCTGCGCGACGTGTCGCAGCACGAGGGGATCTTCCGCGAGCTGATCGGCCTGCTGAACCAGTTCGTCGACGTCATGGCCGGCGTGCGCGAACCCGGCGCCGCCCAGGCGGCGGTCGAGCGGATCCAGGCGATCCAGGACCAGATCAAGGCCACCCAGGACCGCTCGCGAGGGCTGCCGAACCTCTCGCCCGCCGAGAACGCCGAGGTCGCCCGCCGGGTCGCGTCCGACATGAAGGCGGTGATCGCCCGCATGCGGCAGGAGGCCGACCGCATCGCCGGCACGCCCGGCATGGGGGCCTCCTCGGCGCGGTTCCGCATGGGCACGAACCTGCTGGCCCAGGGCTTCGAGCAGATGCTCGCCCTGGCGAACACCGGCGGCCCGCAGCCGTATGTCGAGGTGTACGTCAAGAACGTCCCCGACGGCGACACCCTGGGCCTGTTCGCCGAGAAGCTCCGCACCTGGGCCGACTCCACCCCGGGCGGCATCCAGTCGGTCCAGAGCGGCAACGAGAAGTCGGCCTCGATCCGGCTCTGGCCGGTGGCCGATGCCGCAGCCTTCGCCCGCAAGATCGACTTCGGCACAGCCACCGCCACGGGCACGACCATCAACGTCACCGCCCGACCGCCGGATGCCGACGCCCTGGCCGCCTTCCGCGCCAGGAAGACCGCTCCGGCCACGGCCGCCGCCGGCGGGGGCGGTCGCCCGGCAGCCCCCGACCCGGAGGCCCCCGCCGGGGCTGACGAGTCGACCCGGGCGCTGTTCCTGCTGAAGTCGAGCAACGGATTCCGCCAGCGCGAGGGGTTGCAGAAGCTCGCGCGCATGGTCCCCTCGGCCGAGCACCTGGAGGAGGTGGTCGACGCCATCGAGCCGCTGGCCACCGGCACCGACCACTTCAACGCCATCGAGGGCCTCAAGGCGCTCGGGACCTGGAAGGGGGACAGGGCGGTGAAGCTCATGGGGCACGTCATCGAGTCGTCCGACGACGTGTTCATCCGCCGCGAGGCCATGAAGCAGCTCGCCCGCATCGGCGACCCGGCCGGCCCGGCGCTGATCGTGGGGCGGCTCAAGGACGACTGGCCCGACTCGGTCGAGGCGCTCAAGCAGTTCGGCCCGAAGGCGGAATCGGCCGTGGTCCCCCTGCTCCGCCACGCCGACAGCCGCACCCGCAGCCTGGCCTGCGAGGTGCTCCAGGAGATCGGCGGCAAGGAGACGTGGGACACCATGCGCAAGCTGCCACCCGACTCCGACTTCGGCGTCAAGATCGCCGCCGGCAAGGCGATGGAGGCGATCGCCGCCCGGCTCAAGGCCGAGGGCGTCCCCCTGACCACCCCCAGGGGCGCCGCCGGCAAGGGCCGCTGACGACCCATCCATCCCCGTTTCTGGCATCCGATTGGCAAGGAGGATCGTCGGGGCGCCGCGGAGCGGCGACCCCTGATCGGATCGGAGTGGCTGTGTGTGTCCGTACTGGGTGAGGAGCACCCGTCATGACGCGCTCGATTCCCGAATCGCATCCGCTGCACCGCCTGTTCCGCGGGCTCACCGAGCACACGTTCCTGGCCGAGCTCGGGATCGGCGACCCCCGCCTGGTCGGCTACGTGTCCGACCTTCTCGCCCGGTTCGTCTCCAGCGAGGGGGTCTGGCCGGTGCGCGACGCCCAGGGCCGCCGGATCACCGAGCTGGCCGCCCTGCTGGCCGAGGCGTACGCGACCGCCGACGACATCCGCCGCCGCGAGTGCCTGCGGCATGCCGGCGACTTCACCCTGTTCTGGACCGGCGTGTTCCCCGAATCGCTCGCCCCCGGCGCCGGCTCGAGCCGTCGCGCCGAGCCCTTGATCGACTACCAGCAGCAGGGGAAACGCTCGTACCTGCTGGCCAGCACCTATTCCGACGACGACGAGGCCCCCGTCCTGCGTCGCCTGAGCGCCGAGTTCGAGCTCTGCGCCTACGGCCTCTCCCGCGTCCGCCACGAGTGGGAACACCTCGAACCCCCCGGCCCCGACGGCCCCCGCCTCGTCGCCTGAGCCCGAGCCCACGCCCCACGATCGTCGCCGTGCCGAATTCGGGGCTCCGATGGACGGACCCGGGCGCGGCGGATCGTGCTCGATCCCGTAGGTCGGATGAGCGCAGCGAATTCCGACGGCCTTCAGCAAGGGACGGCGGCAAACCCGCCGCCGGAGCCCGATCGGCGGGCCGACAGGCGAGCGCTTCCGGGACCGGCGGATGTGGCGGCGCGCAACCCACCGACGGGGCAAACGGTCCGGGGAGGGTCT
>CAZUZD010000012.1:0-47585 GCA_964624465.1 uncultured Isosphaeraceae bacterium | reverse complement strand
CCGCCACTTCGCCAGGGCCGGCGGGGCCCGCGGCCGGCGGGCCCCCGCCGCTCCGCTGAACCTGACCGCTTCCGCCCCGGGCGCGGGGGTCGTCGAGCTGATGTGGGACGACGCCAGCGACGTCGAGACGGCGTACGAGGTCGAGCGCTCGACCGCGACGCAGCCCTGGGCACGCATCGCCGAGCTGCCGGCCAACTCCACTCGCCACCGCGATGTCGGGCTGCTGGCCGGGCAGACGTACCGCTACCGGGTGCGGGCCCGCAACGACGCCGGGGCCTCGCTGGACTCCAACGAGATCAGCGTCACCTCCTCCGGCGCCCCGCCGCTGGCCCCGGCGACCCCGACGAGCCTGGTCGCCTCCGGCCTGTCGAGCAGCAGCATCCGCCTCGCCTGGACCCCCGGGGCGGGCGGCGGTGCGGTCAGCTCGTACCGCATCGAGCGGTCCCCGGCCGGGGCCGGCGCCTTCGCCGAGGTCGGATCGGTCGCCGGCACGCTCACCAGCTACGACAACGCCGGCCTGACCGCCAGCACCGCCTACGACTACCGCGTCCGCGCCCGCAATGACGCCGGCGACTCCGGATACTCGAACACCGCCGGCGCCTCGACCCAGGCCCCGCCGCTGGCGGCCCCGTCGGCGCCCACGGCGCTCACGGCGGCGGCCCAGTCGTCGACCAGCATCAGCCTGAGCTGGGCGGCGGGAGCCGGCGGGGGCGCGGTCGCCAGCTACCGCGTCGAGCGATCGCCGGCCGGCGCGGGCTCCTTCGCCGAGGTCGGGTCGGTCGCCGGGTCGGTCGTCAGCTTCGCCGACCCGGGCCTGAGCCCGTCGACGGCCTACGACTACCGCGTCCGGGCCCGGAACGCGGCCGGCGACTCGGCCTATTCCAACACGGCCAGCGCCAGCACGCAGGCCCCGCCGCTGGTGGCGCCCGCGACCCCGACGGGCCTGACCGCCGTGGCCAGCTCGGCGACCGGCATCGGCCTGACGTGGACCGCCGGTTTCGGCGGCGGGGCGGTGGCGTCGTTCCGGGTCGAGCGGTCGGCCTCGGGCGCGAACGCCTTCGCCGAGGTCGGCTCGGTCGCCGGGTCGGTCACGAGTTTCGCCGACACCGGCCTGAGCCCGTCGACGGCCTACGACTACCGCGTCCGCGCCCGAAACGTGGCCGGCGATTCGGCGTACTCCAACACGGCCGGCGCCAGCACGCAGGCGTCCGCCCCGGCCACGCCGACGGCGCTGGCGGTGACCTCGACGACCCCGTCGGCCGTGGCCCTGAGCTGGCAGGCGGGCGTCGGCGGCGCCACGGTGCAGACGTACCGGATCGAGCGCTCGACCGGCGGCGGTGCGTTCGTGGAAGTCGCCTCGGTGGCGGCCGGGATCACGACCTACACCGACCCGCAGCTCGCGGCCGCGACCACCTACGACTACCGGGTCCGCGCCCGGGGGGCCTCGGGCGATTCGAGCTACTCGAACACCGCCAGCGGCACGACGCAGGCCGCCACCTGGCCGGCCCCGCCGCTGAACTTCACGGCCACTGGCGCCTCGGCCACGACGATGGCGCTGAGCTGGGCCCCCGGCATCACCGGCGGCGCGACCGTCAGCTACCTCATCCAGCGCTCGCCGGCGGGCGCGAACACGTTCACCGACGTCGTCTTCCTGGCCGACGCCGCCGCCGTCGCGTACACCGACACGAACCTGAGCCCCAGCACGACCTACGACTACCGCATCCGGGCCCGGAACCCGATCGCGGACAGCTCCTGGTCGGTCGCCACGGGCAGCACCCTCGCCGGCGGCCTGGCCGCGCCGTCGAACCTGGCGGTGACGGCCGTCTCGTCGTCCCAGATCAACGGCAGCTTCGCCGACAACTCGACCGGGGAAACCGGCTTCGAGGTGCAGTGGTCGGCCGACGGCACCGCCGGCTGGGCCGCCCTGAGCCCCCTGGCCGCCAACGCCACCAGCTTCAGCCACACCGGCCTGTCCGCCGGCACCCTCTACTACTACCGGGTCCGGGCCCTGGGCACGCCGAGCCCCTCGGCCTGGTCGAACGTCGCCAGCGTCAGCACCCAGGTGGTCGTTTCCGGGCCACCCTCGGCGCCGACGGGCCTCTCGGCCAGCGGCACGTCGTCGAGCACGATCAGCCTCGGCTGGTCGGCCGGCAGCGGCGGCGGGGCGGTGGTGTCGTACCGGATCGAGCGGTCGGCCGCCGGCGCCGGCAGCTTCGCGGAGATCGGCTCGACACCGGTCGGAACCACGTCCTACGGCGACAGCAACCTGACCGCCAGCACGACCTACGATTACCGCGTGCGGGCCCGCAACGCCTCGGGCGATTCGGCGTATTCGGCGATCGCCAGCGGCACCACGGCGGCGGCCGGTTCGATCGCCGCGCCCCGCAACCTGCAAATTGCAGCCGTCGACGGCCGGGTCGAGGTGGCGCTCGAGGACACCAGCGCCGGCACGGCCACACCGGTCATCGAGTACTCGACCGACAACGGCGGCACCTGGACGCCGGTGGCCGAGTCGAGCCCCGGCACCACCTGGGCCCTCACGCCCGACGTGGGTCGGAACACGACGGTGAAGGTGCGGGCGAAGGCCGTCGGCGCCGGCGGCTCGTCAGAGTACGTCGGACCGGCCACCGTCACCACCCGGGCGGCCGGCCAGAACGCGGGCACCCGGCCCTGCGACGTGGTCGCCTCGGCCGTCAGCCCCACCGAGATCCGGGTGCAGCCCCGCACCACGGCGTATGCGGTGGGTGGAGTGCACAGCTACTTCCAGGTGGAGTACGGCACCGACGGCGTGAACTTCCCCGGCACCGCGATCGCGGATGGGGTGGTCACGCTCAGCGGGTTGTCCCCCGAAACCCAGTATTACATCCGCGTCCGCGACCGCCTCTGGTTCGGCGCCCTCAGCGTCGCCAGCCCGGTCGTGACCACCCGCACGTTCCCGGCGAGCTGGTCGTTCGGCACCGCGCCCACCGGCCTGACGGCCACCGTAAGCGGGAACCTGGAGATCACGCTCGCCTGGACCAACGCCGCCGCCGGCCTGGGCATCCTGGTCGAGCGCACGAACCAGGGCCCCACGACCGGACCGGTCAACGAGCTGGGGTGGATGGAGGCGGCTCGACTGGCCCCCGGCACCACCCAGTATGTGGATCGCGGCCTGGCGCCGCATTGCTATTACACGTACCGGGTGCGGCACATCTCCGAGGGCGGCTGGTCGGTGCCGTCGGCCAGCAGTCCGGAGCGATTCACCGGGCCGAAGCTGATCACGACGGCCGTGCCCGGCCAGCCGGCGAGCCTGGCGGGGCTCCCGTCCACGTCGAGCGAGGTCTTCCTCTGGTGGACCGTGAACGACGACCGCGAGGAGTCGTTCGCCATCGAGGTGAGCCCGGCCGGTCAGGGCGCCTGGCAGCCGGCGACGCTGGCGAAGTCGGGCGCGACGGTGGCGCCCCGGCTCTCGACGGATGTGTACATCGGCGGCCTGAGCCCGCAGACCGCCTACGACTTCCGCATCCGCGCCCGCAACTCCGCGGGTGAAAGCGCCTGGCGAGCGACCACCGCGAGCGTGACCACCCTGGCGGCCGGCAAGAGCTGGGCCTACGACGGCAACCAGGCGCACGCGCCCCGGCTGCTCGTGAGCCCGCGCTGGAAGCAGGGCCTGCTCCAGGGCAAGGCCGATTACGAGGCCAATCGCCAGACGACCGCCCGCTACGCCTACGAGCGGCTGTACCTGCCCGGCACCTGGCCGGCGAATGGCTACTGGCCGTACCTGCACAGCCACCTGGTGCTGTACTACGTCCTCACCGGCGACGCCGCGGTCGCCCAGCGCGCCTACCAGCTGTTCGACATCGGTTCGGAGGCGATGGGCCAGCCGTACAATTCCAACGGCCGGCGCATGTTCGGCGCCACGGGCACGATCACGGCGGTGACGGGGCCGAAGACGTTCCGCGTCTCGGGGCTGCCGACCGACCTGGTCAGCCGCCTGTATGTGGCCGAATCGCTGGGCGGCCTGGTGTCCGACCGCGTCACGTTCAACACCGGCGGCAATGCGACGGTCGACCAGCCCGGCTGGCTGATCACCGCGGCCACCGCCGTCGACGCCAGCACCTACGACCTGACCCTGGCCACGGCCCCCGCCCAGGCGATCGGGGTCGGCGACTCGCTGACCATCTTCCACCGCTACCAGTGGTGGCAGAACGAGGTCCGCGACCGGTCGATCGAGATGGTCGCCGCCTACGAGTTCCTGTACCCGGCGCTCAGCACCGCGCAACGGCTGAAATTCCTGAACTTCATCAACAATCTGATCGACCTGGCCGTCGGCGTGAACACGACGACGCAGAGCCGCAAGACGAACCGGATCAACGACTCGGACGCGGTGATGGGCGCCTACTTCGGCGCCGCGGCGCTCGACGTGATCACCGCGCCGCTGGGCAACACCCGGGCCGGCGGCTACCTGTCGCGGAGCTGGCTGACCGACGAGGGGGAGAGCTGGCCGGCCGGCGGCTTCGCCCGCACGACGGGCACGATCGCCTCCACCTACCGCAACGCGGTGGGCCAGTACGCCGACGGCTCGCGGTCGGGCGAGTGGGTGGAGTCGTCGTTGTACAACGGCGGCACCATGCTCTATGCCATCTGGGGCACCAACGCGCTGCGGCACGCGCTCGGGGTGGAGCACTTCCCGGAGTACGCGGAGCTGAAGCGAACCTACGCCGCGACCATGATCCACCGCTGGGCGCCCAACCTGAACTACTACGCCCACTGGGGGGATGAGCAGTTCAGCTCCAGCTCGGTGCGCAAGCTCCAGGGGGTGCACGTCAACTGGATCAGCTCGGCGGCCGCCGGCGGGCAGGGCGACCTGCGCTACGATCCGTACCTGGCGGAGATGCTGCACCAGATCGTCGTCGTGTTCCCCGGCACGGCCAAGGACCCCTTCAGCCAGGGCCGGCCGCAGCAGTCGCGATTCCAGTACCTCTACGACTTCTCCACCCCGCGCGCCCCGATGGCCGGGGCGCCCCGGCTGTGGGTCTCCCCCGAGGCGGTGCGGCGGCGCTCGACGTTCCACCGCGATGGCTGGGCCGAGAACGACTCGTGGTTCTTCTCGCTCAACTTCGGCGACACGATGGTGGACCACGAGCTGCATGCGCTCAACCCGTTCGAGCTGGTGCGGAAGCAGGAACGGGTCTTCACGGCGTATCAGGCGTATTCGGGCGGGTTCCTCTACGCCAACTACCGCGAGGAGGGGTACAGCGGCGGCATCGTCACCGCCGGCCTGGTGCGCGGCGACATCAATGGCGCCCTGCACCAGGAGGGGGCGGCCGGCGAGTATGTCTATACCAGCGGCTCGCACTACGGCCACTCGGTGTTCGAGGCCAGCGCCCGGCCGCCGGCCTGCCAGCTCGAGCGCACCCGGCGGCTGTTCTACTTCCCGTCGACCAGCCGAACCTCCGACGTGATCGTCAGCCACGACCGGGTCCTGATGCGCAACCCGTTCCGCGTGTATGGCGTGGGCGGCTACATCAAGCAGGTGGACAGCTCGTTCCCCGGCCTGGCGCTGGTGAAGGCCGCACCGGCTCCCACCACGACGACGGTCACCCTCGCCCTGGAGTCCAGCTTCGCGAACAAGTGGAAGGACTTCCGCGTCTGGTTCAAGTCGGGCCCGAACGAGGGGATTGCGCGCTATGTGGTGTCCAACACCCAGGGCGCGTCGACCACGACCCTGACGCTGGACCGGCCGCTGCCGGTGCCGCCCGCCGCGGGCGACTTCTGCCACCTGATGCGCATGGACAGCCATCAGGCCTGGTTGCAGCGCCAGGTGGACTACAACCTCGGCATGGTGGAGCAGTGCGTGCTGGTGCCGCCGGGTCGGGCCATCGACCTGTCGAGCCCGGCGCGGGTGGCCTGGACCACCGCCGGCGGCCAGCAGGTGGCCGTCGATCAGCTCCTGCCCGAGACCACCGCGCGCGACGCCACCAGCGTGGTGCTCTCCCGGGAAATCGGCGGCTTCTTCCGCAACGCCCGGTACCAGGACGACACCGCCGCCGAGGACTACGACAACCCGTCGGAGAACTTCCAGCAGGTGCGCATCTCGCCCTTGCCGAAGTGGCCCGCCGACGACCGGCCGGTGCGAAACCACTTCCTCGCCGTCTGGAGCGGCTCCGACCCCGGCACCGCGGTCAGCTCGGTGCTGATCCGCAGCGACGCCGGCGCCGCGATCGAGGCCGCGCACGTGCGGCGGCCGCTGGAGGATGACGTGATCGCCGGCTTCAGCAGCCTGCCCGTCGACCGCACCGTGCGGGCCGGATTCTCCCTCGACTGGACCGCGTCGCGCGGCACCACCCGCGTGTACCTTGCCGACCTCGACCCGTCGAAGACCTGGACGGCCACCGTCGACGGCGCGGCCACCCCGATGACCGTCTCCGAGGGGGGCGTCGGCCGGCTGACCGTGAGCGGCAGCGGCGCCCACCGGCTCGTCGTCACGGCCGCCGGCTGACGCCGAAACCCGGGATCCGGGGGAAACCGTCCCCCCGGACCCCGGCCATTGGCTAAAGTCTCCCCAGTGGCGACGGTCCCCTGACCGTCACGCAGCGCCCACCGCGACCCGTGCCGACGCGGTGTCGGATTGCGGTGGGCGTCCTCGCGTTTCGTTCTGACCAGCCGGGGGTCCCGCGCGGATGTCGCAGCCATTGTCCGTCTGTCACGCCGTGCTCTCGATGAACCTCGGCGGCCTGGAGCGCCTGGTGCTCGAACTCGTCCGCGACGCCCGCGAGCGAGGCCAGCAGGTCAGCGTGCTCTGCCTGGAAGAGCCCGGCCGGCTGGCGCCCGACGTCGAGGCGCTCGGCGGCCGGGTCGTCTGCACCCACAAGCCGCCCGGCATCCGCCTGGGGCAGATCCCGCAGGTCCGGAAGGTCCTCCGCCAGCTCCGGCCCGATGTGGTGCACAGCCACCAGATCGGGGCCCTGTTCTACGTCGGACCCGCGGCGCGCTGGGCGGGCGTGCCGGTGGTGCACACCGAGCACGGCAAGCACTACGCCGGCCAGCCGAAGGCCCAGCGCATGGCGCGGCTCTCCGCCCGCTGGACCCGGCGGTTCATCGGCGTCTCGGCCGACATCGTCCGCGAGGCCGTCGCCTGCGGGGTCGTGCCCGAGTCGAAGACGCTCGTGATCCCCAACGGCATCGACACCGCCCGGTTCCACCCCCGGAGCCCCGACGCCGACCGCCGCCGGGCGCTCGGGATCCCGCCGGGCGCCCGGGTGATCGGCACCATCGGGCGGCTGGCCGAGATCAAGCGGCAGGACGTGCTGATCGCGGCCTTCGCCGGCCTGGCCGACCGGTTCCCCGAGGTCCACCTGCTGCTCGTCGGCGACGGCCCCCTGGAGGCCGACCTGCGGGCGCTGACGGCCGGGCTGGGCCTGGCGGAGCGGGTGCACTTCGCCGGCTACGAGTCGCAGCCCGAGCGGGCCCTCTGGCAGATGGACGTTTTTGCCCTGACCAGCCGGTCGGAGGGGATGCCGGTCTCGATCCTGGAGGCGTGGGCCGCCGGGGTGCCGATCGTCGCCTCGAACGTGGGGGGCATCCCCGAGCTGATCACCGACGGCCAGACTGGCCGGCTGGTCCCCGCGCTCGACGTGTCGGCCGCGACCGAGGCCCTCGCCGGCCTGCTGGCCGATCCCGACCAGGCCCGATCCCTGGCCGCCGCCGGCTCGGCGCTGGTCGAGTCGTCGTACAGCCTGACCCGCATGGCGGACAGCTATCAGGAGCAGTACCGGGCCGTCTTGCGGCGCTGAGGGCAGGGGGGGCGGTCCGGTGGGGTGCCAGCGCGCTCCCCCCGCACCGTTGGCGGACAAACCGACCCGACCGAAACGAAGCCAACGGGCGTGTTGCCCCCCCGCGACGAGGAACGGTCAGAGGCTCGGCCTCGGGTCCGGGTGTGCAGTACAATGAGGGCAGGGGCCAGGGGTGCGGTGCGTCCCGGCCCGTCGAGGTTCGACACACGCCGTGGCACGGCGTCAGGCTGGACAGGGTCGCGGCCAGCCCGGGTGCAGGCCGACGGCCGGAGGGTTTTCCGGATGCGGATCGTCACGGTGGCCGGCGCGCGGCCGAACTTCATGAAGATCGCGCCCCTGATGTGGGAGTGCGGCAAGCGCCCCGGGGTCGAGGCCATCCTCGTCCACACCGGCCAGCACTACGACGAGAAGATGTCGAAGCTGTTCTTCGAGCAGCTCCACATCCCCAAGCCGACGTATGACCTGGAGGTCGGCTCGGGCTCGCACGCCGTGCAGACCGCCGAGGTGATGAAGCGGTTCGAGCCGGTGATCCTGGAGCACCAGCCCGACGCCGTCGTCGTCGTCGGCGACGTGAACTCCACCATCGCCTGCGCCCTGGTCGCCTCCAAGCTCGGCGTGCCGGTGGCGCACGTCGAGTCGGGCCTCCGCAGCAACGACCGCACGATGCCCGAGGAGATCAACCGGATCCTCACCGACGCCATCAGCGACTGGCTGTTCGTCAGCGAGCCCAGCGGCGTGACGAACCTCCGCCGCGAGGGGGTGCCCGAGGAGCGCATCCACCTCGTCGGCAACGTCATGATCGACACCCTGCTGGCGAGCCGGACCCTGGCCGAGTCGTCGACCGTCCTGGAGGACCTGGGCCTGACCGATCGCGGCTACGCGGTGCTGACGCTGCACCGGCCGGCGAACGTCGACCGGCCCGAGGTGTTCCAGGGCCTGGTCCAGGCCATCGAGCGGGTGCAGCAGGAGCTGCCGATCGTCTTCCCGGTCCACCCCCGGACCCGCAAGATGATGGCCGAGGTCCTCGACGCCAGCCGGTTCCCGAACCTCCAGCTCATCGAGCCGCTGGGCTACCTGGAGTTCATGAAGCTCGTGGGCCATTCGCGGCTGGTGCTGACCGACTCGGGCGGCCTCCAGGAGGAGACGACCGTGCTGGGCGTGCCCTGCCTCACGCTCCGGGAGAACACCGAGCGGCCGAGCACGATCGACCAGGGGACGAACCAGCTCGTCGGCCTCGACCCGCAGAAGATCATCACCGCCGCCCTGGCCGCGCTGGCCCTGCCGCCGGGCGCCCCGCACCGGACGCCCGACCTGTGGGACGGGCATGCGGCGTCCCGGATCCTGGACATCCTGCTGCGCGGCTGAGGCCCCTGCGGTGCACGCCCTCGGGGCCCCGGCGCGATTCCGGTCGCGTGGGGCCCCGCAAGCTTTTATAATTGTGGTCGTGATGTCCGAGGCGAGGCGGTCGATGCGGCTCGCCGCGCCCGCCGGCGGCCCCCGGCCTCGCGATCGGCCGCCGTCCCTGGACCATTCCGCCGACCTCCCGACCGTCCCGTGACGCGCACGGCGGCAGCCACGGCAGTCCGCGCCCCCACCACGCCCGGCAGGCATCCCCACCTGATGCGCATCCTCACGATCACGAACCTGTACCCGAACCCGTACCAGCCGCTGCGGGCGCCCTTCAATCGCCAGCAGTTCCGGCACCTGGCGATGACGCCGGGGCACGCGGTCCGGGTCATCGCGCCGATCTTCTGGAACGCCGAGCTCAAGGCGCAGTGGCGCGGATCGGCCCCGCTGCCGCCGGGCCGCACCCTCACCCTCGACGGCCTGACCGTCGACCACCCGGCCTACGTCTACCCGCCCGGCGTGCTGCGGAACACCCACGGCCGGTTCTTCGAGTGGTCGGTGCGCGACACCTTCGAGCGGGCCGTCGAGGAGTTCCGCCCCGACGTCGTGTGCGTGCCCTGGGCCTATCCCGACGCCTGGGCCGTCACCCGCCTGGCCCGGCGCGCGGGCCTGCCGGTGGTCGTCAAGGTGCACGGCTCCGACATCCGCATGCTCGAAGGCAACCTCCGCAAGCAGCAGCTCACCGGCGAGGGCCTGCGCCGGGCCGACGGCGTGATCGCCGTGAGCCGCGACCTGGCCGAGCGGGTCTGTGCGCTCGGGGCCAACCCGTACCGCGTGCGCGTGGTGTACGACGGCGTCGACGCCGACGTCTTCCACCCCGGCGCGAAGGACGAGGCCCGCCGCCGGCTGGGTCTCGTCTCCGACGGCCCCCTGCTCCTGTTCATCGGCAACCTCGTGCCCGTCAAGGGCCTGGACGTGCTGCTGGAAGCTCTCGCGCTGCGGCGGGCGGCCGGCCAGCCGTTCACGCTGTTCCTGGTGGGGCAGGGGCCCCAGAAGGCCGCGCTCCAGCAGCAGGCCGAGCGCCTGGGGCTGGCCGACCGGGTCCGGTTCCTGGGCTCGCGGCCGCACGACGAGCTGACGAGCTGGTACCAGGCCGCCGACCTGTTCGTGCTGCCGAGCCGGTCCGAGGGCGTGCCGCTGGTGCTGCTGGAGGCGATCGCCTGCGGCACACCGTTCGTGGCGAGCGCCGTCGGCGGCATCCCCGAGATCGCCCCGTTCGGCCGCAGCGGCCTGGTGCCGCCCGAGGACCCGCAGGCGCTGGCGGCGGCGATCGCCGACGGGCTCGCCCGGGGCCCGCTGCCGGCGGCCGAGGTCCGGCCGGTGCGGAGCCACGCCGAGGCGGTGACCGAGATCCTCGACCTGTTCGAGACGGTGCGCCGCGACCGGGCCGAGCGCCCCGCGACCGCCGCCGTCCCCGTGGCGGTCCACTGAGCCGCGATCCCAGTTCCGACGACCCACCCCGACCGGCGGAGATTCGTGCCTTGAGCGCCCCGAACGACGATCGACCGTGTGTGCTGTACTTCGGCAACGACTGGTTCGCCGACAACCGCACGTCGAGCCACCACATCGCCCGCTGGCTGTCCAGGCGCTACCGGGTGTTCTACATCGAGTGCCCCGGCCTGCGGGCGCCCAAGACGTCGGGCCGCGACTTCAAGCGGATCTTCGGCAAGGTCGGCCGGTTCCTGAAGGGCGCCCGGCCGGTGCCCGAGGGGGTCAAGGTCCGCACCCTGCTCCAGATCCCGCTGCACCGGTTCGCCCTGATGCGGGCCCTGAACCGCGGCCTGATCCTGGCCACCCTGAAGTGGCTGATGTGGCGCGAGGGGGTCAAGCAGCCGATCACCTGGTTCATGGTGCCGCACCTCTCCAACGTCGTCGGCCGGCTCGGCGAGCGGCTCTCGGTGTACTACTGCATCGACGACTACGCCACCCTGCCCGACGTCGATCAGGTGGCCGTCCAGAACATGGACGACGAGCTGGCCCGCAAGGCCGACCTCGTGTTCGTCTCGGCCGAGTCGCTGCTCGAGCACAAGCTCACGCTCAACAAGAACAGCCACTTCAGCCCGCACGGCGTCGACCTCGACCTGTTCACCAGGGGGCTCGACCCGAACCTCGCCTGCCCGGCCGACATCGCGGGCCTGCCCCGGCCCATCGTCGGGTTCTTCGGCCTCATCGAGCGCTGGATCGACCTGGAGCTGATCGGCTACCTGGCCCAGCAGCGCCCCAACGTCACGTTCCTGATGGTCGGCCGCGTGGCGGTGCCCGATGACGAGCTGCCGAAGGCGCCCAACCTGCACTGGATCGGCCAGCGCCCGTACGGCGAGATGCCGGCCTACGGCAAGCAGTTCGACGTCGCCATCATCCCGTTCCTGATCACTCCGGTGATCTGGCACGCCAACCCGATCAAGCTCCGCGAGTACCTCGCGCTCGGCAAGCGAATCGTCTCGGTCAGCACGCCCGAGATCGACCGCTACGCCGACGTCGTCGAGCTGGCCCACTCCCGCGAGGAGTGGCTCCAGAAGCTCGACGGGCTGCTGGCCCAGCCCCAGACGCCCGAGAGCGTGCAGCACCAGGCCGCCCGCGTCGCCCCCGAGAGCTGGCAGGGCCGGCTCGAGGAGGTGCACGGGATCGTGCTCCAGAACCTCGAGGCCAAGGCCCGGGGCCAGAAGGTCAACGGCGTCTGATCCGGTTCCAGCCGATGGCCACAAACCACCACGAGCCGCCGGGCCAGAGGGCCGGGCGGCTCGTGGTCGGTTCTCTGGCGATCACGTCCGTCCGGCCGCTCAGCAGAAGCGGCGGAGGAACAGCCCGACGGTCAGGCCCCAGCGCCCGCAGAGCCGGCGGACGGTGAAGAACGTGGGCTCGGACCCCGGCCCGGTGGTCAGGCAGGCGACGCCGGCCGCCAGCAGGTCGCGGCCCGAGTGGTAGGCCAGCCGCACGATCTCGCGCACCGTCACCGTCTCGGCGGCGACGAACTCGGCCGTGCTGCGGTTCAGCCAGTAGGCCACCCGCCAGAAGTACTTCCGCTCCAGCCGCCTGGCCGCGATCCGGTGGCCGACCCGCGCCTCGGGCACGTAGTAGAACCGGCCGCCGCCGGCGGCGATCCGACCGAGCAGCTCGGTCTCCTCGCAGCCGGTCGGTCGGGAGCCCTTGCGCCCCAGGTGGGCGTGAAACGGGCCGACCCGGTCGAGCCAGTCCTTGCGAATGGTCAGGTTCAGGCCGTAGAGGTCCTCCGAGCCGACCTCCTTCGCGAGCGGTCCGTGGTCGACCTTCGAGAGCGTGCCCTCGCTGCGGTCGGCCAGCCATCGGGGCCGCTGCGCGGGGTAGATCAGGTACGCCGAGCCGCCGACCACCGCCCAGTCGCCCGAGGCGTACGCCGCCTCCATGGCCCGGAGCCACCGCGGGTCCACGTCGACGTCGTCGTCGAGGAACGCCACGACCTCGTACCGGGACTCGGCGATCGCCCGATTCCGGGCGTGGTTCAGGCCCTGCTGCGGCTCCTGGACGTAGCGGAGCCGCGACCCCAGCGCGGTGAACCCCTGGACCAGCTCGGCGGTCCGGTCGCTGCTGTTGTTGTCGATCACGATTACCTCGAACGGCCCGGTGCCGTCGAGGTCCATGCGGCTCAGGCTTTCGAGCACGATCTGGAGGTCGTCGGCGCGGTTGTAGGTGGCGATCGTGATCGAGATTCCCAACGCTCAACCTTTCCGGGTTCGGCTCGAAACAGAACCAAGGGGGGCGCGGAGCGGAGGCCGGCCGACGGGGTTCGAGGCGGATCAGTTCTTGCCGAACTTGTTGCGGAGCGCGGTGAAGCCGGCGGCGATCGTGAGGCCGAGCAGGCCGCGGAACGACTTGTGCTGCATCAGGGCGTCGCGCCCGATGATCTCCAGGCCGGGTCCGAAGCCCAGGTCCTTGCCCGCCAGCGCGGCCTCGATCTCGGCGGCCTTCGCCTCGTTGGCGTAGAGGTACAGGTTCTGGCGGTACCAGAGCTCGACCCGGCCGTCCTGCCAGATCTGGGGGCGGATCACGTCGAGCTGGCGATAGCCCCGCTTCGCGAACCGGCGGGCCCAGAACTCGGGCCACTGCTCGTTGATGTGGTTGGTGCCCCCCTGGCCGGGCAGGGCGGCCGAGAACAGCACCACCGGCGCGAAGTCGACCAGGGCCTGCACCAGGTTGCCGCAGGTCTTCGCCGGCAGGTGCTCGCCGACCTCCAGGCAGAGGGCGAGGTCGAACTGGCGGTCGACCCGGATCGGCTGCTTCAGGTCGGTCGGGCGGAAGTTCGCGCGGTCGATCCTGAGCTTGTTCAGGTCGACATAATCGCCGTCGAGGCCCAGCACCGTGTCGGCGCCGTTCTCCTGGAAGGCCCGGAGCCAGGTGCCGAGCCCGCAGCCGACGTCGACGACCGACTTCGCATGGACCAGTTGCTGGACCAGGGGCGCCACGATCTGCCCCGAGCGCAGCGAACCCTCGGCCAGGAAGTCGTAGAAGGCCTCACCGTAGTGCGCGGCCTCGGTCTGGGTCGTCATGGCGTGGGTACCCACTCGTTGAGCTCGAAGGTGGCGGGCCAGCAGATCGGGCCGGCGTTCGGCGGCGGCAGCTTCCCGGACCCGTAGACGTCGCCGGAACGGACCTCGAAGCAGACGGCGTTGTGGATCGTGTCCCAGGTCTTCACGTCCTCGCCCAGCATCACGTCGACCCAGTAGTAACCGGGCATCAGCGGCAGGTTCTCGAGGCGGCAGGTCAACGTCGCCTCATCATAACAGCGATGCTCGAAGTCGAACCCGGGCAGGTATCGGTTTCCGACCAGGAAGATGGGGGCCCCGGCGGCCGTCTTGACGACCACGCCGAGCTTGGGCGAGAGGATCTTGCCCGCCGTCGAGAACGCGACCTTCACCGTGAGCGTGCCGCCGGGCCGGATGCTCTCGACCGGCTCCACCGTGCCGTCGCCCAGCGTCAGCTCCTGGAGCAGGGGCACCGACGCCGAGGTGCGGCCGGCGTGCTCGGTCAGGCTCTGATGCCCGACCTGGCTGGCCTCGGTGCGGCGATGGTAGTGCGAGAGGACCTCGGCCGTGGGCCCGTCCTGGATCAGGCGGCCCGATTCCATCATCAGGCAGCGCCCGCAGAGCGCCTCGACGGCCGCCATATTATGGCTCACGAACAGCACCGTGCGCCCCGATCGGCCGACCTCGCCCATCTTTCCCAGGCACTTGCGCTGGAACTCGGCGTCGCCGACGGCGAGCACCTCGTCGATGATCAGGATCTCGGGCTCCAGGTGCGCCGCCACCGAGAAGGCCAGCCGCACGAACATGCCGCTGGAGTACCGCTTCACCGGCGTGTCCAGGAACCGCTCGACCCCGGCGAACGCCACGATCTCGTCGAACCGGGCCGTGATCTCCTGCCGGCTCATGCCCAGGATGCTGCCGTTCAGGAAGATGTTCTCGCGCCCGGATAGCTCGTGGTGGAACCCGGTGCCGACCTCCAGCAGGCTGCCGATCCGGCCGTGGTACTCGACGTGCCCTCGGGTGGGCCGCGTGATCCGGCTCAGGATCTTCAGGAGCGTGCTCTTGCCGGCGCCGTTGGGGCCGACGATGCCGACGATCTGGCCCGAGGGGATCTCGAACGAGACGTCGTTGAGCGCCCAGAAGACGTGCGAGGGGTCGGCCGCCGGCCCGCCACGCCCGAGGGCGCGGCGGACCAGGCCCTGGCCGGCGTCGCGCAGGCTGTCGCGCAGGGTGCGATAGCTGGCGGCGTTCTCGCCCCGCAGCTGGTACGACTTGCTGAGGTTCTGGACGCGAATCATGGCAACCTGACGAGCACACGACGAGGGGGAAGCGACCCGGGGCGACGACGCGGCGCCGTCCTCAGATCACGTCGGCGAAGTGGGCCTCGGCCCGACGAAAGTAGAACAGGCCCAGCACGGCCAGCGTCACCAGCAGCACGGCCGAGAGGCCCAGGCCGGCCCAGGGGATCGGACCGCCCAGGATCGCGGCCCGGAACGTCGAGACCAGCGCGGTGATCGGGTTCAGCGTCAGCGCCAGCCGTGAGACCAGCGAGCCGTTGAGGTTCGGCACCATGTAGATCGACGGCGTGGCGAACATGCCGAGCTGGACGAAGAACGGGATGATGTAACGGAAGTCGCGGTACGAGACGTTCAGGGCCGCCAGCATCGCCCCCAGCCCGAGCGCCCCGAAGGCCAGCAGCGCCATGACGACCGGCACCAGCAGGAACCCGACGCCCGGCAGGTAACCGTAGTAGAGCATCATCGCCAGCAGCAGGCCGAAGGCCATCACGAAGTCGGCCAGCGCCGCCGAGACGGCCGCCAGCGGCACGGCCAGGCGGGGGAAGTAGATCTTGGTGATCAGCCGCTCCGAGTTCACCACGCTGCTGCCGGCGTTGCTGAGCGCCGACGAGAAGAACGTCCAGGGCAGCAGCCCGGTGTAGGCGAATAGCGGGTAGGGCACGCCGCCCGACGACACGTTGGCCATCCTGGCGAAGAAGATCGTGAAGACGACCATCATCAGCGCCGGCTGGAGGATGGCCCAGGCGGCCCCCAGCAGCGTCTGCTTGTACCGCACCTTCACGTCGCGCCAGCTCAGGAAGAAGATCAGCTCGCGGTACTGCCAGAGCTCCGAGAGGTTCAGCAGCTCCCAGCCGCCCGGCGGGTCCAGCCGCGTGATCGGCAGGGCGGCAGGGCGTGGCGGCGCCCCGGCATCGGGCGAGGCCGGGGCGGCGAGGGGGGAAGTCCGGGTCATTCCGAGGGCTCGCAGATGTCGGTCGAACGACCGGCCGTCAGAGGCAAACGCGGGTCGGCTCTGGCTGGGAACCAGGAGCGCTGCGGGGACGCATCCCGGGCGCGGGGGGGGCAGTTCCCCGGGCCGCGCCAGGATGGGCCCACCAAGGAATCAGAGCTTACCAGCCGCCAGAGTCTCCCCGCCACCTGCCATCCCCGCGGGGCGGTGCCACGTTGCCCGGTGCGAGCACCGGTGCTGCCCCGCGGAAACGACATGCCGCCACGATGTTTCGACAAATCGGCAGCGGCGACCGCCCGGGGCCGGCCCGGAGCCGGATCGCCGATCGATTCGGCTGCGTTCGCCGGTTGACGGCCGGGGCGGGCGCCCGAACGATGAGGCTTTCGGGGTCGCCCCCGGCCGCGTCGAGGCGTGCCGGGCGGGTGCCGGCCCCAGAACCGGGAGCCGATGGCCATGCTGGACCACCTGATCGGGACCTGTCGCGGCGCGGCCCGGGGCCTCGTGCCGACCCCCACGGCCGCCCGCCTCTCGACCCTGCGGGAGCGGGTGGCGGACGCCCTCGCCGAGCCCGCCTTCGCGCCGGTCGTCGAGTGGTCCGACGACCCGACCCCCGATCCGACCGCGCTCGCCCGCGAGCTGGCCCGATCCACCCTGGAGGGCGTCCGGTCGGTCACGGCCGGGCTCCAGGCGGGATTGCCGTCCGCCGGCGCGACGACCCGGGCGGGCCTGGCGACGCTCGGCGGCCGACCTACGACCGATTGACCCGCTCACGGCTGCCGACGATCCCCGCGGGAGGCTCACGCTCATGACTCCGAGCAACGACGTCTGGATCGTCAGCGGCGTGCGGACCCCCATCGGGGCCCTCGGCGGGGCGCTGGCGAGCGTGCCCGCGCCCCGGCTGGGGGCGACCTGCATCCGGGCGGCCCTGGAGCGGGCGAACGTCCGGCCCGAGGACGTCGATGAGGTGATCCTCGGCAACGTCGTCGCCGCCGGGCAGGGCCAGAACCCCGCGCGGCAGGCGACGCTGTTCGCCGGCCTGCCGCCCTCGGTCGGGGCCACGACCGTCAACAAGGTGTGCGGCTCGGGCCTGAAGGCGGTGATGCTCGCCGCCCAGGCGATCCGGCTCGGCGAGGCCGGGATCGTCGTCGCCGGCGGCATGGAGAGCATGAGCCGCGCCCCCTACCTGCTGCCCAAGGCCCGCGAGGGCTACCGGCTCGGCCACGGCGAGTTGCTCGACTCGCTCCTGGTGGATGGCCTCTGGGACGTGTACGGCGACCGCCACATGGGCACCTATGGCGAGCGCTGCGCCGGACACTTCGGGTTCACCCGCCAGCAGCAGGACGATTACGCCGTCCGCAGCCACCAGCGCGCCCGCCAGGCGGCCGACGGCGGGCACACGGCCCGCGAGATCGTGCCCGTCGAGGTGACGGTCCGTGGCAAAACGACCCTCGTCGACACCGACGAGGGCCCGGCCCGGTTCGACGAGGCGAAGCTCCGGGCCCTGAAGCCGGCCTTCGACGCGGACGGCACGATCACCGCCGGCAACGCCTCCAGCATCAACGACGGCGCCGCCGCCCTGGTCGTGGTCGGCTCCGACACCGCTCGCCGACTGGGGCTCCGGCCGCTGGCCCGGATCGTCGGGGCCAGCACGTTCAGCCAGGAGCCCGAGTGGTTCACGACCGCCCCCGTCGGCGCGGTGCGGCGGTTGCTGGAGCAGGTCGGCTGGTCCGCCGAGGGCGTGGACCGCTTCGAGATCAACGAGGCGTTCGCCGCCGTGGGCCTGGCCGCCGAGCGGGAACTCGGCCTGCCCGGCGACCGCGTCAACGTCAACGGCGGCGCCGTCGCCCTGGGCCACCCCATCGGCGCCAGCGGCGCCCGGGTGCTCGTCACCCTCCTGAACGCCCTGGCCACCGGCGGCGGCCGTCGCGGCGTCGCGAGCCTCTGCATCGGCGGCGGCGAGGCCGTCGCCCTGGCCGTCGAGACCGTCGACTGACCGGGTCCCGGTCGCGTCCCACCAGGAGCAGCGACGATCCAGCCGCCGCCCCGATCACCACGGTGCTGGACCCGACCGGCAGGGGACCGAGAACGGTGCCGGACGATCGTCTGATAATGGGCGTTATGGATCCAGCGAGCTGGCGAACACCCGGCCTTGAGGGTCGCGGCGATTTTGTGGGTTGTTCCGGTTCTGTCGACGGCTTCCCTCCTGGCGGGGTTGGGGACGGTCGACCCGGATCCGCGGGGGGGCGGGGATGGGACGGGGTCTCCGGTTGTGCGGCCCCGGCGGGCGCGCTATCTTCCGGACATCGGCGCACTGGTGCCGTCTTCCTCGCTGGAGACCTCTCGACCATGACCCCGAACGTGAATCGCCGCGGCTTCCTGGGTGCCGGTGCGGCCGGCCTCGGTTACTTCTACTCGGCGCCGGCGTACTCGGCCGCCCGGCTGGGTCGCAAGCCGAACGAGACCCTGCGCATCGCCGGCATCGGCGTGGGCGGCAAGGGCTCCAGCGACATCGACCAGGCCGGCACCCTGGGCGAGGTGGTCGCCCTCTGCGACATCGACGAGGGCATGCTCGCCCCCAAGGCCGCCAAGTGGCCGGGTGCCAAGAAGTATCACGACTTCCGCAAGCTGCTCGACGAGATGGGCAAGCAGATCGACGCCGTCACCGTCAGCACGCCGGATCACTCGCACGCGCTGGCCTCGCTGATGGCGATCCGCCAGGGCAAGCACGTCTATTGCCAGAAGCCGCTGACGCACTCGGTCTTCGAGGCCCGCGTGCTCCGCGAGGCGGCCAAGAAGTACGGCGTCTGCACCCAGATGGGCAACCAGGGCTCGGCCGAGAACGGCCTGCGGCGCGCCGTCGAGCTGATCCAGGGCGGCATCATCGGCCCGGTGCGCGAGGCCCACATCTGGACCAACCGGCCGATCTGGCCGCAGGCCCCCGAGGTGACCAAGCGCCCCGACAAGGCCGACGTCTGGCCGGCCGGCATCCACTGGGATGAGTTCCTCGCCGGCGCCCCGCTGCGGCCGTTCGTGGGCAACAAGTGCTACCACCCGTTCAACTGGCGGGGCTGGCTCGACTTCGGCACCGGCGCCATCGGCGACATGGCCTGCCACACCGCCAACATGGCCTTCCGCGCCCTCAAGCTCGAGTACCCGACGACGATCTCGGCCGAGGCCGGCGACGTGAACACCGAGACCTTCCCCGGCTGGGCCAAGGTCACCATCAAGTTCCCCGCCCGCGGCGACATGCCCCCCTGCACCGTCACCTGGTACGAGGGCAAGAAGGACGGCAAGCTCGTCCTGCCCGACGAGGCCATCACCAGCAAGTTCCTCAAGCCGGGCGAGAAGCTCCCCGGCAGCGGCTCGTTCATGGTCGGCGACAAGGGCGTCATGTACTCCCCCGACGACTACGGCGCGAAGTTCCGGATCTCCCCCGAGGAGCTGGGCTCGGGCAAGAACTTCGACACCCCCGAGAAGCTCCCCACCAACGGCGGCGGCGACCAGGGCATGAAGGCCGAGTGGGTCAAGGCGATCCAGGAGGGCAAACCCGAGATCGCGTACTCGAACTTCGACATCGCCAGCCTGCTCACCGAGACGTTCCTCCTCGGCAATGTCGCCATCCGCTGCGGCAAGACCCTCGAGTGGGACGGCCCCGGCCTCAAGGTCACCAACGTGCCCGAGGCCAACGCCCTCATCCAGACCGAGTACCGCCGCGGCTGGGAAGTCACCCGCAGCTGAGCCGCACCCGATCCGGCTCGACCCGACGTTTCGGAGCCGGCCGGGACCCCTCGCCCCGGCCGGCTGCTATCTCATCAACGTCAAAAACACCTGGGTAGCCCGGACAACTTGTTGTCCGGGTCGCGCAGCGACAGGCGGCTTCGGTCGAGCCGTTCGACTCGACCAATGACCGAGCAGTCCCGGCCCGTCCGCCTCTCACGATCGCCGCCGCGAACGTGGAAAAACTGGACCGACTGAGATCAATCGGGGGCCGCCCTGACGCCGCCTGTCGCTGCGCGACCCGGACAAACAAGTTGTCCGGGCGACCCACCGGGTCGTGCAGCGACAGGCGGCCTCCCGATCGACCTTCCCCCCAACGCTCAATCCCCCGCGTCCCGGATTGCATTTGACTTTTTCCGACGAACCGTCGAAAATTGAGACATGGGCACACTGACGCGGAAGCAGCGCGAGATCCAGCAGCGGGAGCAATCCCTGCTCGAGCACGCGCGCCGCATGCTCATCGAGCAGGGGTTCGCGGGCCTGAGCATGGACCGGCTGGCGGAGGCGACGGAATACTCCAAGGGCACGGTGTATCAGCACTTCTGCTCGAAGGAGGACCTCGTCACGGCGCTGGCCATCCAGAGCGCCGAGGCCCGGTCGGCGCTGTTCCAGCGGGCGTGCGGGTTCGTCGGTCGGCCCCGCGAGCGGATGCTGGCGGTGGGCGTGGCCGATGAGCTGTTCGTCCGGCTGCACCCGCACCACTTCCACTCCGAGCTGGTCATCGAGCTGGCCGACCTTGGCGACCGGGCGACACCCGAGCGGCGCGCGACCCTGCAGAAGCTGGAGTCGGACTGCATCACCCGCCTGGTCGGCCTGGTGCAGGACAGCATCGACGCCGGCGACCTGGAGCTGCCCGCCGACCTGCAACCGGCCGACCTCGTGTCGGTGCTCTGGGGCCTGAGCCTGGGCTACCACCTGGTGATGCAGAACCACCGCCCGCTGCTGGCCCAGCACGGCGTCACGGCGCCGTTCCGCATCATGCGGATGCACCTGGACCGCCTGGCCGACGGCTACGACTGGCGGCCCCTGAGCCGCGACTGGGACTACACCGCCACCTACCGTCGGATCACTCGTGAGGTCTTTGCCGATGAATGCCTCCGCGCCGGCCTCGATTGAGCGCCGCCCTTTTTTTGGACTTGATCCGACGTTCCGTCGAAATCTGACGACCTGGACCGCGGGCCTGGCGCTCACGGGGCTGGCGGCGTTCGGGTTGCAGGCGGGGCTGGGGACGCTGGCCGATGCGCGGGCGCCCCGGCCGGAGCCGTCGCAGCCGCTGGCGGTGCGGGCGGTGGTGGTGCGGGAGGAGACGGTGCAGTCGGCCACGCGGTCGGCGGGCACGGTGCGCGCGCTGCGGCGGGTGGAGCTGTCGTTCCGCGTCGGCGGCACGGTGCAGGAGCTCCACCTCGTGCCGGCGGCCGGGGCACGGGCGGGCGATCCGCCGCAGCGGCGGCCGGTGGACCTGGGGGATGAGCTCTCGGAGGGGACGCTGCTGGCGCGGCTCGACCCGAGCGATTTTCGCCGGGCGCGGGACACGGCGGCCGAGCGGCTGGCAACGGAGCGGGCCCGGCTGGAGGCGGCCGAATCGGACGCCGAGCGGGCCCGGCTGGAGTTCGCCCGCGCCGAACGGCTGAGCCAGCGCGAGACGGTCAGCCGCCAGGAGCTGGACTCGACCCGCACCCGCGCCGGCGGCGCCGAGGCCCTGCGGTCGGCGGCGGCCCGCGAGGTCGAGTCGGCCCGGATCGCGCTCGATCAGGCGGAGGCCGATCTGGCCTACTGCACGCTGACCGTCCCCCTGCCCCGCGGCACGGTGACCGAGCGGCTGATCGAGGTGGGCGAGCGGGTCACGGCCGGTCAGAAGGCGTTCGTGCTGGTCGACCGCTCGGCCGTCGAGGTGAGCTGCTCGGTGCCCGACCGGCTGGTGGGCCAGCTCGCCCCCGGCCAGCGGGTGCCGGTGAGCTGCGACGCGCAGCCCGACGCGACGTTCGAGGGCGTGGTCAGCAAGATCGCCGCCGTCGCCGATCCGCAGACGCGGACGTATCGCGTCGAGGTGCGGATCGACGCCCCGCAGGGGCTGCGGCCGGGCATGGTGGCAACGGTCGCGTTCGGGCGCGCGGCGTCGGCCTGGCTGGTGCCGATGACGGCGGTGGCGCGCGGCGATCGGCCCGGCTCGCACATCGTCTATCGCCTGGAGCGCGACGGGGACACCGAGGTCGTGCGGCCCCAGGCGGTGAGCCTGGATGGGTTCCTCGACGACCGGCTCGCGATCCGACCCTCGGAGCCGCAGGCGACCGGCGCCCTGAAGCCGGGCGATCGGCTGGTGGCCACGGGCCTGGCCCGCCTGCACGACGGCCAGCCGGTGCGCACCACCGAGTGAGCCCACCCGCGCCGCCGATTCCGGGCGGCGCCCGACCCCGATCCGACGCAATCACACCCGCCCTGGCGGCGGGTGGCCGCTCCCGCTCTGTCCACGCCCGCCGAGGGATCGCCATGACGACCGCGCAGTTCTTCGTGTACCGACGGCCGATCGCCTGGACGCTGCTCGTGGCGACCCTCGCCTGGGGCGTGTTCGCGTACCTCTCGATGCCCCAGCGCCAGGACCCGCAGATCCAGGTGCGGCTCGGCCTGGTGACGACCGCGTACCCCGGCGCCAGCTCGGTCGAGGTGGAGCAGGAGCTGACGCGGAAGATCGAGAAGCGGCTGATCGAGACGCCCGAGGTCGAGCGGGTTAGCTCGGTGAGCCGCGACGGGCTCTCGATCGTCTTCGTCGAACTGTTCGACTGGGTCCAGAGCGCCGACGCCACCTGGGTGCTGCTCGACAACCGCCTGAGCGCGATGACCGACCTGCCGTCGTTCGGCGGTACCCCGGTCCGGCCCCGGCTCGACCAGGACTATGGCGAGACGGTCGCCATCATGCTCACCCTCAGCAGCCCGCCGCTGGAGGCCGGCGACGTGGCCCCCCGCGCCGAGGTCATCGGCGGCCGGATCGCGCAGTTCCGCGCCGATCGGCCCGAGCCGGCCCGGGACCGTCGCCGCAGCGCGGTGCTGGTGCACCCGTCGAGCGTGCCGCCGGCGCTGGTCGAGCGGCTGGGCCGGAACCTGCTCCGCGACCTGACCGAGCAGGGGCTCGCCGAGGACGGCCACCTCGTCCCGGTGCTGGGCGCCGGCGTCGTCGACCTGCGGCTGCCGGACTCCCGCACCGAATCCGAGCTGGCCGCGGCGGTGGCCGCCTGGAATCGTCGCGCCCTGGGCGCGGGCCTGATCCACCCGGACCTCTGGCCGCTGGTGCTGGTGGCCGACCCGGCGGAGCTGCCGGGGGCGCTGCTCACGGCCGTCGCGACCGCGCCCGGGGGCATGGGCCGGTACACCGACGCCCAGCTCCGCGACTTCGCCGACCAGATCCGCGACCGCCTGCGGCAGCAGCCGGCGGTGGGCAAGGTCGAGCTGATCGGCGTCCAGGAGGAGGCGATCACCCTCGACTTCTCGAACCACCGCCTGGCCGCCCTCGGGCTCGACCCGCTCACGATCGCCAGGCGCCTGGACGAGCGGAACGTGACGACGCCCGGCGGGGCCGTCACCCTGCCCGGCCAGAGCCTGACCGTCAAACCGGGCGGCAAGCTGCTCGACGTGGCCGACATCGCCGACACGGTGATCGACGCCAGCCAGCCGGGCGCGCCGCTGAAGGTGTCGGACGTGGCCGAGGTCGTGCGCGGCTACCAGGATCCGCCCCGCGTCCTGCACTCGCGGATCGTGAAGCCGGGCGCCGCCAGTGGCCACGGCGCGGCGACCACGAGCGCGGAGCCGGACGCGAGCCGTCACTCCCCTGCCCTGCGCTCGCTGCGGTCGGTGACGCTGGCGATCCGGCAGATCCAGGACACGAAGATCGGCGACTTCGACCGCGACGTGAACCAGGCGCTCGGGTCGCTGGCGGGGATCTTGCCGGCCGACCTGATCGTCGAGCGGATCAGCGACGAGCCGCACGAGGTGCACCGCAAGATCGAGCAGTTCCAGGACTGCTTCGTCGAGGCGGTGATCGTGGTCGTCGTGGTCGCCCTGCTGTTCATGGAGTGGCGAAGCGCCCTGCTCGTGGCGGCGTCGATCCCGCTGGCCACGGCGATGACGCTCGGGATGGTGCACGCCATCGGCATCGACCTGCAACAGATCTCGATCGCCGCCCTGATCATCGCGCTCGGGCTGCTGGTGGACGACCCGGTGGTGGCCAGCGACGCGATCAACCGCGAGCTGGCGCACGGCACCCGGCGCGACATCGCGGCGTGGCTCGGCCCGCAGAAGCTGGCGCGGGCGATCCTGTTCGCGACCCTGACGAACATCGTCGCGTTCCTGCCGCTGCTGCTCGTGACCGGCCAGGTCGGCGAGTTCATCTACTCGCTGCCGGTCGTCGTCACCGCCTCGCTGATCGCCAGCCGCATCGTCTCGATGACCTTCATGCCCCTGCTCGGCTACTACGTCCTGAAGGGCCAGCGCGGGCTGGAGGCGGGCCTGCAGGCGGGGGGCTCGGCGTCGCGGTTCGTGCGGATCTACAACGGGTTCACCGTCTGGTGCCTGGGGCATCGCTGGCTCACCCTGAGCTGCTGCCTGATCGTGCTGGCGGCCGGCGTGAGCCTGGTGCCCCGGCTCGGTTCGGCGTTCTTCCCCAAGGATCTGCACGACGTCTTCACCGTCAACGTGTTCCTGCCCGAGGGCACGCCGATCCGGGAAACGAGGGACGAGGCCGCGCGGGTCGTGCGGCAGATCGACGAGCTGGCCGGCGACGCGGTGGGCGCGTACACGACGTTCGTGGGCCAGGGCGGGCCGCGGTTCTGGCTCTCGGTGGTGCCCGAGCAGCCGGCGCCCAGCTACGCGCAGATCCTGGTGCACACCCGCGACCTGCACACGACCAGCGCCCTGGCCGAGCGGCTCCGCCGCGACCTGCCCCCGCGCGTCAGCTCGGGCCGGGTCACGGTCGAGCAGCTCGAATCGGGGCCGCCGATCGGCGTGCCGATCCAGCTCCGCGTCTTCGGCGACGACCTCGACACCCTCCGCCGCCTGGCCGGGCGCGTGAAGGGGGAACTGAGGGCCCTGCCCGGGATCACGAACATCCACGACGACTGGGAGCCCGAGGCGCTCCGGGTCTCACTCCGCGTGCGGCCCGAGGGGGCGCATCTGGCCGGCCTGAGCCATCAGGACGTGGCCAACGTCATGGCCTCCAGCCTCTGGGGCCAGACCGCCACCCAGCTCCGCGAGCGCGACCGCCTGATCCCCGTCTTGATCCGCGTCCGGCCCGACGAGCGCACCCGCCTGGACGACCTGGCCAGCCTGACCGCCTTTGGCAGCCGCGACGGCGCCCGGGTGCCGCTGGACCAGGTGGCCGAGCTGCGGCCCGAGCTGGTGCCGCCCAAGATCGCCCGCCGCGACAACGTCCGCTGCCTGACCGTCCGCGCCGACGTCCAGAGCGGCTACCTGCCCAGCGCCCTCGTCGCCCAGCTCGACCGGCGCCTCGCGGCCGACGCCCCGACCTGGCCGGCCGGCTACCGCTACCAGTTCGGCGGCGAGAAGGAGGAGCAGGAGAAGGGGTTCGCCTCGATGGCCACGGCCATGATCGCCTCGGTGCTGGCGATCTACCTGGCGCTGGTGCTCCAGTTCAACAGCATCGCCAAGCCCCTGGTCGTGTTCGCCGCCGTGCCGTTCGGCTTGGTGGGCGGCCTGATGGGCCTGCTCATCTTCGACAAGCCGGTGGGCTTCATGGCCGCGCTCGGGCTCTCGTCGCTGATCGGCGTGATCGTGAGCCACATCATCGTGCTGTTCGAGTACATCGAGGAGGCCCACGAGCGCGGGGAGCCCCTGCGGCAGGCCGTCATCGACGCCGCCCTCGTGCGGCTCCGCCCCGTGCTCGTCACCGTGCTGGCCACGGTCGGCGGCCTGATCCCCCTGGCCCTCAAGGGCGGTCCGCTCTGGGGTCCCATGTGTTACGTCCAGATCGTCGGCCTGCTGGTCGCAACCGTCGTGACCAAGGTGATCGTTCCCGTCCTTTACGTCATATTCGTCGAGGACCTCAAACTCATCCGCTGGGATCCGTCCACCGAGCCCCTCGGCCCCCCCGCCGACGCCGCCGCCCTGGCGCGCCATTGAGGCCCGGTTGGGCATTGATCGAAACGTCGGACGCACGATGGGTAGCCCGGACAACTTGTTTGTCCGGGTCGCGCAGCGACAGGCGGCGTCGGAGTCGCCGTTCGACTGGACCACCGACCCTCGACGCCCGGTCCGTCAGACCATGCACGAATCGGGTGCCCCGTCACGATCGCCGTCGTGATGGAAGTGAAGAATCGTCCGCCCGAGGACAGTCGGGGGGCAGCCCTGACGCCGCCTGTCGCTGCGCGACCCGGACAACCAGTTGTCCGGGCTACCCCGCAGGACAGGTGGCCAGTGGCGGCGGTCACTGGCTCCGGGAGGCGCCGCGGCGCGGGGGGGTGGGGGCGGGACGGGTCGGCTCAGGGGTGGGTTCCTGGGCGGACGACTCGGCGTCGGTGAGCAGGCCGGCGACGTGCTGGTCGACGATCAGGTCGAGGTAGTAGCCGGCGCGCTCGGGGTTCTCATCGCGGAGCCGCTGGTAGCGGGTGCGGAAGTACGAGCTGGCGGCGGCGAGGGCGGCCTGGGTGGTGCGCTCGCGATCGGCCGGGGTGAGCCGGTCGAGGTACTCGGCGATCCGGTCGCGCTGGGCCGACTCCTGCGCCTCGAACTCGGCGGCGGTGGGCGACGGCGGGGCGACCGCCGGGGCGCCGGAACCGGGACCCGAGGGATCGGGGGTGCCCGAGCTGGCGCCGGGGAAGTCGCGCGGCGCGGCGTAGTCCTTGCGGATCGAGTCGACCAGGAACCCCGCCGGGCTCCGGCCCACCCGACGATCGCGGCGGGTCAGCAGCCAGTCGAAGATCGCGACCTTCTCGCCGATCTGGTCGGCCGGGTACTGGCCGGCGAGCTGCTCGGCCGTGCTCCGGGTCACCCCGCGCACGACCAGGGCCGACACCACGGCATCCAGCCCGCACGCCATCACGGGCGCGCCGTCGGCCGTGGTCAGCAGCTCGGTCCGGCACGGACCGGCGGGAGCCGTCCCCCCCTGCCCGACCGTCGCGGCCGGCAGGGCGGCCGGGCCCGGGAGCTGTGCCAGGCGGATGGTCCACTCGGTGCCGATGCGGGTGTAGCGCTCCTCGCGGCCCATGGGCGCCAGGAACTCGATCGCCTCCAGCTCCTCGATCGCCGGCCGGAGCTTCTCCTTGATCTTGCCGGCGTTCCCCTCGTAGTTGCGGCTCAGGCCGACGTACTCGAAGGCGAACTCCTTGAGGTCGAAGGTCCAGTCGGGCCGCAGGTAGAATCGCTTGTCCAGGAACCGGTACATCCGCTTGGCCACGGCCGACCGGAACGAGAAGTACGTGTCCAGATCGAGCCGCTTGAGGTTGTCGGCCTGGCAGCTCTCGATGAACATCGCGTTCCAGGTGAACGACGACCCCGGCGGGGCGCCCCGGGCGCGCCGGCCCGGCTTCTCGTCGAGGATCACCGTCTCCAGGATGTGGAGCTTCGCCGACAGGTACCGCTTGGCCCGGTTGTCCCACCACGAGTTCTGGTAGTGGAGCGTGACGCCCACCCAGCGGTTCAGCGACTCGTCGAGCCGCTTGTAGTACTTGCTCTCGTCCGGCCAGCCCAGCACGCGCAGCAGCTCGTACCGCGTGAACGGGACCTTGGGGTCGGCGAAGTTGTTCCGCAGCCGGGTGAGCTGGATCAGCCCGATGATCACGTCGGCGTCGGCCGCCGTGGGCAACCCGTAGGCGTCGCTGCCGCTGACCACCAGCGTGCCGTTGCGGCTGGCGTAGCAGAGCGTCTTGGTTTGCTTGGGCACCCGGTCCGCCAGCAGCGTGAGCGGGAACTCGGCGAGGTTCATCTCGTCCCGACCGGCCGTCGGTTCGGACACCCCGGCGCGCGGTGCCATCTCGTCGAAGAGCATCTGGCGGCTGGGCATGGTGTTTTGATCAAGGTGTCGAGATGCAACAACCCCGTCCAGGGTCGTTGACAAGTCTAGCATAGTGATCGGAGTAAACAAGGTAAGAAGCGAAAAAGCCCTTTGCCTGCAACGACTTAGGGACGAATTTGTCCCCCGGATCCCGGTTTCGCGCCCCTCGCATCCCGGGAGCCTGTCCCCCGCATCCCGGGAAGGGCGCCCCCCGGGTCCCGGGAACCCTGTCCCCGGTCTCCCGGTGCCCTGTCCCCCGGTTCCCGGGCGTTTGTCCCCGGAATTCCGAGGTCCCATCCCCCGGATCCCGGCCCGCTGTCCTCCCGATCCCGGTATCCGCACCTGGCCGGCTCCGGCCACGTCCCTCGAAAGCCGGTATCGGGTGTCCCCCGGTTCCCGGGATATCGGTTGCGCCCGCCGGCGCGGCTGGCGCGATCGTGCGTCCCTCCGATCCCGGGATTGCCACCTGGCCCGTCCCGGCCAGCTTCCCGGGATCCGGGGGACATTCCCGCGCGGCTCGACCGGGCCACCAGGGCGCGACGCCTGTCCCCGGAAGTCCGGTATCGCCGTCAGGGGGCCGGATGACCCTCGCATCCCGGTATGGTGGCCGGCGCTCCCGTCTGCAAATTGCAGCCGGGTCCGGACGGGCCGCGATGGCTCCCCTGCCCTGCGACCCGGAGCGAGCGGCCTGGGAAGCACCCGCGCCATCGAACCGCGTCGACCCGCACTGATCGAGCGACGGGGCGCCCGGACGTCCGGGCTCCGCGAGGGTCCAGACCCTGCCGGTCGCCGAGGGTCCGCCCCGATCACGACTGCCGCCCCGGTCCAGACCGTGCGGGGGCCCGATAGACTGGCTGTCGTGACCGTGGCCGGGATGACCGGACTCCACCCACCTTCGCGACGGACCATCGATGGAACGCCACGCCGATCAGGATGCCGCCCTCTTCGCGGCGGCTCAGGCCGGCGATCTCGCCGGCACCACCGCCGCCCTCGCCGCGGGCGCCGATGTCAACGCGGCGAACACCCACCAGGTGACGCCCCTGCTGGAGGCCGTCTGCCAGGGTCATGTTGAGCTGGTCCAGCTCCTGTTCGACCGGGGGGCGGAGACCGATGACACCCGGATGCGCGAGGGCTCGCCGCTGATGCTCGCCGCGTTCCTGGGACATCTCGAGATCCTCCGGATCCTCCTGGAGGCGGGGGCCGACCCCGTGCTCGCGCTGCCGGCCGGCGGCGAGACGGCGCTCCACATGGCCGCGGTCGCCGGGCGGACCGAGACGGCCCAGCTGCTCCTCGACGCCGGGGCCGATCCCGACCGTCACGCGGCGAGTGGCGTGGTGACGGACATGCTCGATGGCGGCGTGAAGCTTTGGGCGGAAACGCCCCTGCACCTCGCGGCCGCGTACGGCGACGAGGCGATGGTCCGGGCGATGCTGGCGGCCGGCGCCGACCGGGACGCCCGGAATGCCCACGATGAGACGCCGATGGAGTACGCCGGTCGCCACCGACGTCCGCACGGTCTCCGGTCCCTCCTGAAGTCCTCCGACCGGCCGCGATCGTGAGGCTCGTGGCGCGGTCGCTGGTCGCGACGGACGATCGATCATCAGGGGCAGCGGGATGAGCGGTCCCCGGCGAGCGAACCGGTGATCCGACCCCCTCGCCAGCCGGACGGAGGATCCCGGACCGCCCGGTGGGGGAGCCCAGGCACCGGGCGGGGCATCACGAAAACGACCCGCCCCGGCCACTCCTCGAGAGGGGGGGCCGGGGCGGGTCTGCAAATTTCAGACAGGAGCAGGGCGGGGCGGTCGGGATCAGGCCGCCTGGCCGTTGTGGGCCGAGTCGAGGAGGTCGGCCTCGGCGTGTTCCAGGGCCTGGCGCAGGGCCTCGACGATCAGCGACGGGTCGAGCCCGCGCCGGTTCTCGACGGTGACGCGGGCGCCCGAGGGCGTCTTGAAGACCTGGCTGGTCGGTCGCCGCGCCTTCGACGCCGCGGCCTTGCCCTTCGCCTTCGCGGCGGGCTGACGCTTGCGGACCTCGGCGACGGTCTCCTTGTAGTCGAGGCCCTCGTCAAGCACCTTCGAGGCGACGGCGCGCTGGTCGGCCTCGGTGGGCAGCTTCGAGATCTCGTAGGCGGCCGTGGCCCGGATGGTCCCCTGGTCGACCTGCTCGGCGATGTCCTCGGGCAGCCGCAAGAGGCCGAGCCGGTGGTGCACGGTCGTCGGCTCGGCGCCGATGGTCTCGGCGAGCTGCTCGATGTGCCAGCCGTTGAGCTCCATGAGCCGGCGGTAGGCGCGGCCCTCCTCGACGGGGCGGAGGTCGGCGCGGACGACGTTCTCGACGACCTGCTCGGCCAGGATGTCCGAGTCGGTCATCGCCCGCTCGACGAACTCCACGCGCACCCGATCGAGGCCCGCCAGCCGGCAGGCCCGGAGCCGGCGTTCGCCGACGAGCACGACCCAGCGGTTGCGGGCCTCGTCGCGGCGGACGCGGATCGGTGCGAGCTGACCGAACCGCTTGATGCTCTCGGCCAGCTTGGTCAGCTCGACCGGGTCGAACTCCTCGCGGGGCTGGCCGTCGTCGCGCTCGATGGCGTCGAGCGGCAGCTCGGCGAAGGCCCGCGACTTGACCGCGCCGGCGTAGCGGTCGACCGCCGAGCCGGCAGGGGCCCCCGCGGGCTCGCCCAGCAGCGGCGGCCGCATGGCGACCGTGCGGTTGATGTTCGCCCCGAACTGGGCGGCCAGCTGATCGGCCTTCTTGCTCGACATCAGGCCGCCTCCTCCCGTCCACCCGCCGCGATGTTCCGGCCCTTGAGCCGGGAGATGCGCACGATCAGCTCCTCGGCCAGCACGTCGATCGCCTTGGCCGGCGCCCCCTTGGGCTTGTACTGGGCCAGCGGCTTGCGGGCCATCACGCACTCCTTGAACGCGACGTTGTAGGGCACGGGCTGGTCGAACACCAGGTCGCCGTACGCCTCGCGCATCGCCTTCGAGTAGGCGTCGTGGATCGCCAGCTTCGGCTGGAACATGGTCAGCACCACGCCCACCCACACGAGCTGCGGATTACGGGCCCAGCGCACCCGCTCCAGGAACCGCGCGGCGTGCGTCAGCTCCTGCACGGCCAGCGGCTCGGCCGGCGTGGGCGTGAGCGCCACGTCGGCGGCGACGGCCGGGACCCACGAGAGGGTTTCCAGGCTCGGCGGGGTGTCGCAGAGGATGATCGAGTAATCGCCCCGCAGCTCGTCGAGGGCGCCCTTCAGGGTGTCCTGCAGGTCGCCGGTCTTCTCGGGCTCGGGGAAGTTGAACTTCGACATCGCGTTGGAGCCGGGCATCAGGTCGATGCCGGCGATGTCGGTGGGCCGCACCAGGCTGCGCGACGAGCCGATCAGCTCGTCGCCGAGCACGGCCGCCACCGTCTGCGAGGCGGGCATGGTGTCGACCGCCTCGGGGCCGAGGCAGACCTGCGTCAGGCTCGCCTGCGGGTCGAGGTCCACCAGCAACGTCTTGAGGTTCCGCCGGGCGAATGCCCCGGCCAGGTTGAACAGCAGCGTCGAGCGCCCGACGCCGCCCTTGCGCTGACAGACCGTCAGCACGATGCCTTCCATAGCTCTGGCCGCCTTTCCCGGAAGACCGAACGGACCCGAAATCATCCATCCCGTCGCAGTCCGATATCGGCCCCCGGGCGCCCCTGGCTGCAATTTGCAGGCGCCGCCCGATCGGATGCCCGCCAGGCCCATCCGACCACGCCCGCGCACCCTCCCCAGGCCACCCGATCGAAGGCCAGGCGCCCGCCACCTCGACCCCCCGTCTGCAATTTGCAGACGTCCCGCCGTTCCAGGGAACGAGCACCCTCGGCGGAGCCGGGGGCCATGCCCGGCGCCCACCCTGATGGGCAGAGCAGGGGGGCGGCTGCCGGTTCGCCGGCACCGGGATGCGCAGCCTCGCGGTCGGGCGCGCCCGATGCCGGGCGCGCACCGGGGTTCATCCCGGATGCGGATTGGCCCGATTCCCCACCTCCGACCGCCGGCGATCGGGACGAGCCCGCCTGCCCAGGCGCCGTCCCGGCGCCCGGAAGCGGGCGGGTGGAACGCGGAATGTGCGGGAGTGCCCGGTGACTGGACGGCGTCGTCCGGCCCCGATCACGGCTCCACGCATCAGGAAGTTTGCGCCGACGGTGCGCCGGGCATCGACGCTGGCATGTGGCCATTTGGCAACATGCGACCGGGCGAGGGGGACCGGTCGGGCCGGGGGGAGGCGGCGGCTCAGTGGGCGCTGCTGGTCCGGATCAGGGCCCGCTGCGCCACCAGGGTGGTGACGTCGGGATGGTTGATGTAGACCCGGCTGATGGCGCTGACGTAGGCGTTGCCGTCGAAGGCCGTCCGCACCTGCTTGCGGATCGACTCGTTGAGGGCGGCGGTGAAGCCGGGCTCCAGGACGATGCCGCGCTGGGCGGCGATCAGACCGGTGTCGGAATCCACCAGGGTGATCCAGAGCAGGGCTCGGGCGTCGACGCCGGTGCGGGCCGGGGGCAGCACCCGGTTGCGGGCCGCGGCCGTCGCCAGCGGCCAGGCGTAGGGCACCGACTCCCAGGGGACGTCGGTCCCGAACCGGTACGCCAGCACGACCAGGGGGTCCTCGACGATCAGCGCCAGCTCCATGGTGGCCTGGCGGATCGTCTCGATCTGCGAATCCACGAGCGCCGACTGCACGATCACCAGGCTGTAGCCGAGCCGATCGAGCGTGAGCAGGGCCCCGTCATGCGGGGGCGGCTGGCCTGGTCGGTACGGCTCGCCGACGCGGTACGGACGGGTCCCCTGGAGCTGGGAGACGATCCAGGTCGCCTCCTCGCCGCCCGTGGAAGGGGTGGCCGACCGACCGGAGTCTTGGTGCCAATCTGCCATATTGGCCGGAGCCTCGGACCGGAGGTGTCGGACAGGGGGTGGGCGAGCAGCACCCGAGCTCACACGCAGAGCCGCAGCAAACCGACGCCGGCAGGGATCAGGACGCGGGTGCAACCGCCACGACCGTGGCGGATCCGGAGCAGATTCCCGTACCGGCATCGGACAGGAGCAGGGGACACGTCGCCGTGGATCCCCGGCCGGAACTGGAATTTCTCCTGCTATACCCGAACCCTGAGCAAACGTGACAGGGGGTACATCGAGAAAATTGGATTCGCGTGGCGCGATCGCTACGACCGGCACCCCGCCGCGGGCCGCGGATCCGACCCGATGTGAACCAACCCGGGTGTCCCGGCGAATCGAATTGTGACGGGTTGGGTTCGGATTTGCAGGGAAGGGCCCGGACAATCGGAACACTTCAGGCCCTGGGTGATGATTTTAGAGGATTTTTCCTTGCTCGGTGCGGCCGCACAGATAGACTATTCTGTCAAGGGCGGATCTTGCCGTCCTGATCGGACCCGTTCCCGGGTCGCAACGTCCGGCGTCGGCCGGTCCCCTGGCCTGGTGTCGAAGAGCTATGCTGCTGTCGTTCGACGTTTGATCCGCACCGTCAAAGTCCCTTCCCGTGCTTGGTTCGGTTCGATTGGTCCGGTTCGTCGTGGCCCAGATGCGTTTGTCAGTCCGTGATCGTTAGTGACACGGTTCAGGATGATCAGAGTCTTTCTCGCTGCCAGGGTGACCCAGATGAAACTCGCACAACGAATTCGCCACCTCCGCTATGCCAAGGGTTGGGGCCCCGATGATCTGGCCAACCGCGCGAACATCTCGCGGACGGCGCTCTACCAGATCGAGAGCGGCAAGACCGGGCTGCCCCGCGCGGCCACCCTGCGACGGATCGCCCGGGCGCTGGGCGTCTCGCCCGAGAACCTGCTGTCGGAGCAGGCCGAGCTGAGCGTCGAGACGCCGACCAGCGAGCCGTCGGCGGCCGTGAGCCGTCCGGTGCTCGGCACCTCGGCGCTCGAGGGCGTCGAGGGGGTATCGACCACCCCGAACGGCTGGCTCCGCGACTTCGAGCTCGAGCGGAAGTTCCGCGTCCTGCTCAACTCCCCGCTCCGGGACGCCGTGGCCCGCATCGTCGAGGAAACCTATCGGCTGCTGCCCGAAGAGGCCCGCGACCTCGCCTGAGCCCGGCCCCGCCGCGCCCGAACCACCGGCCACAATTCCTCCGGCCCGATCGCCGGAGGGATGGTGGCCGGTTCGCGTTGGTGCCGATCCCCCCGGCCAGGGCAACGCCCGCGACCGGTCGGTCGGGGAGGGAAGGGGGGCCGGGGGCGGCTCGGATTCCTCACGGCCATCCAAATTGATCCGGCACCGGCCAGGGTTTCTGATAGACTCTCCGGACGGGTCCGGCCGACGCCGATCGGGCCACCTCCTGGACCGACGGCGGTGTGGGTCGCGCCGAATCTGTGGGACACGTCGGTCACGCCCGGCGTGCGGGCCACTAATGATTCTGAAGGCCGCGACGGCATCAGGGATGCAGGCTGCTCGCCCTCTCGCCAGCGACCGCTGCTATGTTGCGGCGGGGCAACGCGGGACCCGGTCAGTCGGCAAATGCGGGTGCGACGGCGGATTCGTTTTGAGATCGCATGGATCGGGATTATAGTGAGCAGCTGAACTCATAGGCTCTTCGGACAAGCATCCTCTCGACCTGCTCCGGTGCCACCCGCGATCCTGTGGCCGTCTCGAAATTTCCGTCGCAGCACTTCTTGAACTCGCGACCGGCCGGTATACCGACCCCCCATGCCCTCGAGGCCGCGTGCCAGCGCCTTGCGGGACGATCTCCGACCTGGAGTTGTTTACGATGCGACCCGAGTCCGCTACAGCCGCTGAATCTGGAAGCTCCACTCGCGCGCTGACGAGGGGTTCCGATCGGACGCTGTACCGGGGTGTGAAGCATGTGGTGGACGTGGTCTTCGCGTCCACCTTGCTGGCCCTCACCTTCCCGCTGCTCCTGCTGCTGATGGCCCTGGTCAAGCTGACCTCCGAGGGACCCGCGATCTACGCCCAGGTCCGGCTCGGCCTGAATGGCCGCTCGTTCCGGATCTACAAGTTCCGCACCATGTTCCAGGACTGCGAGCGCCACACCGGGCCGAAGTGGGCCACCACCGACGACCCCCGCGTCACCCCGCTCGGCCGCTTCCTCCGCAAGTCGCACCTCGATGAACTGCCGCAGCTCTGGAACGTGATCCGCGGCGACATGAGCATCGTCGGTCCCCGGCCCGAGCGTCCCGAGTTCGTCGTCCAGCTCGAGAAGGTGATCCCGGCTTACCGTGACCGCCTGCTGGTGCGGCCGGGCATCACCGGTCTGGCCCAGATTCAGCTGCCGCCCGACGAGCACATCGAGGGCGTTCGCGAGAAGGTCGCTTACGACCTCCACTACGTGCAGACCATCAGCCTGGGCCTCGACCTCCGGATCGTGGTCGGCACCGCCCTGAAGATCGTCGGCCTCTCGTTCCCGACCATCCGCAAGGTGCTCTGGCTCTCCACCCCGGCCTCGGCGCTCACCAGCACCGCCCCCGCGGCCAGCTCCGTGACGGTGCCGGTGGAGTCCGATGCGATCGTGCCGACCCTCCTGACGTCCTCGGTGAGCTGACCCGGCTCCCCGCCCGGCCCTCACCGCCGTCTCCGCATCAGCGCCTCAGGCTCCATCCCGGAGCCTGAGGCGTTTTGCATGCGCCTCGACTGCCGCCCTCGGCCCTCCGGAACGGGCACGATTCGAGCGGCGAACGGTCGGCAACGCCTCCGCCCCCCCTGGGTGCGCGGGCTGGACGCGACCGTCACCGTGTCCCTCGAATCCGGCACCAGCCGGTGGCCCGATCGATCCCCCACCACCGGACGGGCTGCTCCGGGTCGGGCCACGAACTCCCGGACCGGGCAGGGGCCAGCTCGCTCGTGGGCAGCGAGCAAGACTCCCGCGCTGGATCCCGGCCCGCGTGCGATCGATGGGCCTGGAATGCGAACGGCCCGGCCTCCCTCTCGGGAGCCGGGCCGTTCGCATTCCAGGGTGGGGGTGCGATGGCCGGGCGGACCGGTCCGGTCGCAGCCCGCTGAGCGGGACCGCTCAGCCGGTCGGCTTGAGCGTCTCGTCGAGGACCGGCAGGAACTCCCGGACGAACTCGATCGACGGGTCCGAGGACGAGAGGTCGGGCGCCTGGTCGCCGAGGACTCGCACGATGTACATCTTGTAGAGCGCCGGCGAGCCGGCGAACTCGAAGCGGGCGCGGCTGGCACCCTTCCAGCCCGAGCCCGTGTTCCAGGCATAGAGGATCCGGAGCTTCTCGGTGCGGGTCGCCTCCTCCTTGGAGAAGTCGATCGCCCAGAAGTCGTCGGCGGTCGGCCAGTACTCGGCGGCCACGGCAGGGTTGGCCGGCACGAGCTTGGCCTTCTCGGTGGCCACGTACCCCGAGCCGCCGTAGCAGGCCTCGGGCGTGTGCACCGAGATCGGACCGGGGCGGCCGCAGACGATCAGCACGTCGATCGCCTGGTCGTTCCGGGTGTTCCGGTAGCGTCGCATCAGATAACCATCGATCTCACCGGCTTCGAGCACATCCTTGTCGAGCTCCTGGGACGTCGATTCCCAGTCTCCGAAGCTGGTCGGGACCTTCTCGAGTTCCTTGGTCCAGACGTCGATCGCCTTGGAGCGCGCCCAGCGCTCGGTCCAGAGGCCGTGAACGACGCCGGCGGACAGCAGCAGGGCCAGGGCGGCCAGGGCGGGGATCGATCGCACGGGAGCATATCCTCAAGGGAGATGTCGATCCGGATCAGCCCCAAAGCGGCCGCCCCGCAGGTCCGAATTCGGAGCCGGCGGGGCAGTCGTGGGGAACCTCGGAGGGTGGGCGCCTGGGATCAGGCCGCGCCCTCCGCCTTGTTGTTGTTCTGGCTACCGTAGTAGTAGTACTCGTCGCCGTAGCGGCCGTACTGCACCCCGGTCACCACCGCGCCGAGGAGCTTGGTCCCCATCTGAGTCAACCGCTCGTAGGCCGCGTACACGCTTGGCAGGCGGCTGACGTCACGGAGCACCGAGAACAGCACGCCGTCGACGTTCGGGCAGATGAGCAGCGTGTCGGCGACGGGCAGCACGGGCGCCGAGTCGACGATGATGAAGTCGTAGTGGTCGCGGAGCTCGGTGAACACGCTCCGCAGTCCGTCCTGAGCCAGCGCCTGCAGCGAGATCGGGTCCGACCGGCCGGCCGGGAGGATGCTGAGGTTGGCGGCCGGCGTGGTCTGGATCAGGTCCAGGATCTCGGCATCGCCCCGCAGGAAGTCGCACAGGCCCGGGTTGACCGAGAGGTCGAACAGGCGGTGGGCGGCCGGGTTGCGGAGGTCGCAGTCGACCAGCAGGGTCCGGCGGCCGGCGCGGGCCATGCTGGTGGCCAGGTGGCACGACAGGGTCGTCTTGCCCTCGCCCTTGACGGCGCTGGTGATCAGCACGACCTTCATGGTCTCGTTCTTGGACGCGTGCAGCAGCACGGCCCGCATGGCGTCGACGCTCTCGACGAACATGCTCTGCCAGCGGCGGTCGGTAACGACCTTCGACTTCTCGGGCATCACGGGCAGCGAGCCGACCAGCCGCATGCCGAGGCCGCGGACGACCTCATCGGTGGTGCTGACGCGGCGGGCCCGATACTCCCAGAACGTGACGCCGAGCAGGACCGAGAGCAGGGCCCCGATCGAGGTGGCGCCGACGATCTTGTACTTGCGCATCTCGTCCTTGATCTTGGGCGGCGTGGCCTGCGAGTAGACCGAGATCCGGTCGGGGGCGTCCTTCTCGACGTCCATCGCCTCGATCTCGCTCTTGATCCGCTGGGTGACCGAGCTGACGACGCTGATCGTCTCGCGCTCGGTCTCGATGTCCTGGCCCTTGACGGCGATCTGGTTGGAGTCCTCGCCGAGCTGGCCGATGTGCTCCTGGATCGTGCGGATGAAGGTCTCGGTCGCCTGGATCTGACCGTTGAGGCGGGCGACGGCCTCGGCCTGCTCATCGCGCTGGCCGCCCCGGACGGTCTCGGCGGCCTTGCGACGCAGGTCGCCGCGGAGCCGCTCGAGGTTGGCGGCGGCCGATTCGAAGTTGCGCCGGGCCTTCACGATCGTCGGGTCGTTGCGGTTCGCGTTCAGGCGGCTGATCTCGCGCCAGCGGTCCTGGAGCGACGCCACCTGCTGCGAGGCCTGCACGAAGGTCGGGTCGCTCTCGACGGCCAGGTCGAGCTGCCGCTCGGTGTCGACCGCGTTGCCGCGGTTCTCGGTCAGGTTGTTCTCGAGGACGTCCAGGTCGGCCTTGAACCGGCGGAGGTCGGCCTGCGCCTGCAGGAGCTGGGTGCGGGCCATGCCCACTTCCTGCTGCTTGAACTGCTGGGCGTAGGAGAGCGCCTTGGTGTCGGAGACGCCGATCTGCTCGGCCAGCTCCTTGAAACGGTTGCGCTGGCTCTTGAGCGTGTCCTCGTACTCGTCCTTGAGCTTGCGGAGCCGCTGCAGGCGGGCCTGGCGCTCGCCGGCCTCACCCTTGGGGCCGAGCTCGATGAACGAGTCGACGACGGCGTTGACGATCGCGGCCAGGTCATCCGGGCGGTCGCCGCTGAGCAGCACCGCGACGAATTCCGAGTTGCCGATCACGTCGACCTTGAGCTGCTTCTCGAGCCAGTCGACCGCGTCGATCTGGTCGACGACCGTCGGCAGCTTGGCGATGCCGGGCAGTCGCAGGGCGCGTCGCAGGGTGTTCTGGTTCTTGATGGCGGCGACCGTCGACGCCTGGAGCGTGCGGAAGTCGGCCTCATCGTTGCGCGGGTCGAAGATGAACCCCTTCTTGTACTGCGAGACCCGCAGCACCGAGACGGCCTCGTACTTCGCCGGGGGGACGAGGTACCAGGCGGCGATCCCGATCAGCGCGCTGGAGATGATCGACAGCAGCGTCGCGAGCACCCAGCGCCGGCGGAAGGCGTTGAGCAGGCTGCGGGCGTCCGGCGTCGCGTCCAGGACGGCGGGCCGGGTGGTCGCCAGCGCGGCCCCCACCATCGAGCCGGGCGGCAGCACCTCCACCGGCGGGTGGTACGAGCTGACCGGAGCCAGGCTGGTGGAGGTCGATTCCGTGATGCTCATGGGGGGACGTCCGTCGGGGGGAGCGTAGCGAGTCGGTGCAGGCTGACGGGGATCTTCGGGCACGCCCATATCCATCTACCCTGGGTGGGGTTCCGGTTCGGGGTTGAGGTCGTCGCAGGCAGATCAGGCTCAGGGAGGCGTCGCCGGGCTCGCCCAGGGGCCGGCCCACCGACGGCCGCCGGTCATTTGCCGGCCGGGCGCCCCGGTCCCGCGCCGTCGCGCGGCCGGGTGGTGCCCGACATCCCGGTGAAGACCGGGATCGGCTGGATCTCCACCGGCGGACGGTTGCGCACGTCGGGCTCGACGTACTGGATCGTCTTGGACAGGATCCAGAGGATGACCCCGAGGGCGGCCAGCGCCATCGGCATCATCAGCCAGCCGGCCAGGTCGTGATACACCCAGTACGCCACCTTGCTGCCGACGGTCTCGTGCAGCACGCCCGTGATCACGATCCGGGCCGTGTTGGCCAGCAGGGCGATCGGCACGGCACTCAGCAGCACCAGCAGCTTCTCGATCCAGCTCCGCTGGATGATCAGCGCCACGGCGGCGGCGAAGGCGATGAACATGACCAGCATGCCGAGCCCGTTGCACGCCTCGACGACACCGATCTGGGCCTCCTCCAGGGTGATGATGTTCCCCTCGGCCACGGCCGGGAATCCGAGCGTCTGGAGGATGAAGGTGCTCAGCTTGGTGGCCAGCCGCTGGAGCGGGGCGCCCAGGGCCATCTCGATCGAGTGGGGCAGGGGGACCATCAGGCCCAGGAACAGCAGCGCGGGCCACGCCCACCGCAGGCACGCTACCCCGCCCACCAGGAGCACCAGCCCCAGGCTCACGGGGATGATCGAGATCATCTCGACCCACTTGACCCAGAACCGGCCGCCCACCAGGAACAGCGCCACGCCCAGGACCACCAGGGGCACGCCCCACCAGCTGAACTTCGGCTGGCTCCCGGCGAGCATCGGCCGGCGCAGCCAGAGCAGGTAGGAGGCGAAGGCCGGCACCAGGAACCCGTGCGAGTAGCGGGGATCGTTCGACCAGCGATCCACCATGAACGTCAGGGCCGGCCAGTACATCCAGACCAGGCCAGCGAGCAGCGCCACGGCCGAGGGGACCAGCGGCTTCCACGCCGTCAGGGTCGGCTCGGGCTCGGGCAGCTCGGTGACGTTGGGGTTCAGGGCCGTCGCCATGGGTGCTCATTTCCAGGGTGCGGGGGGTCGGTCGCGGCCGTCGGGATCGAAGCGGAACCGGCCGGCGGCCCAGGGGCGATCCAGATATCTGGGCCTTGACGATTCTAGGATATCGTCGGATCGATTGCGAATCCCCAGTCGGGCGAGTTTCCCGAACCCCCGGCCTGGAGGACGCCGGTCGCGGCCCACGGTGCAATCCACCACTTGGGAACGCGACTCAGGAATCGATGTGACGGGATGCCGCTGCGTTGCCATCATGGCGGCGGCTGTGGCGGCCTTCCGGGCGCCTCACCATCGCTCCCAGTTTTGCCTCCAGGGGAGGCCTCTGGCAAGCATTTTCTGGTCAGTTCCCGGGCCGCGGCGCCCGCACGCCCCGAGCGGGGGCCGGGGGCCACGGTCCGTGGCGAACAGGGGGACTTTTCGGAGCAGTGACCGGCGCTCTGTTGAGTTTTTGCGACGCGGTGGTCGACGCGCGTGCCCGACGCGCGGGCGCATGGACGGCAGCGCCGGCGGGACCGGGGACCGGACTGGACTCCGGGCCTTGGAGAACTGAGAATAGCGATTTGAGGGATCGTGCGGATCCGTGGCCGAAGGAGCCCTCCAGGGTGAACGAGCGTGCCAGGGTCGAGAAGTTCTGGTCGGCGTGCGGCGGGGCCAGCCCGATGCGGCTCCGGCTCACGCCGGACGGCCGCCCCGCGTCCGAACATTGGCTGGAGCATCCCTTTGCGGTCATCGGGCGAGATGCCGACTGCGACCTGGTGGTGGACGATCCGGACGTCAGCGGGCGTCATCTCTACCTGCAGGTGCTTGACGGGCATCTCTTTGCGATCGACCTGGAGAGCCGCTCGGGCCTGCGCTGGGGGGAGGGTGGCGGTGCGGCGGGGCAGGGCTGGGCGCTCGAATCGCGCGCCGTCCGCATCGGTGCGGTGGCGATCCAGCCGCTGGGTTGGGACCTGGCCCCGGGTCAGAGGCTGCCGCCGCTGCCGACCGACCGCTCGGGCGACGCGGCCGGGTCGCCCGGTGTGCTCGACTTCTTCGAGCAGGGCAGCTGGCGGATCAACCGCCGGCTGGTCCTGATCGGTCGTTCACCGCGGTGTCGCGTCCGGCTCCCGAGCATGGAGGTCTCGCGATTCCATCTGGCCGTGGTCGTGACGGATGAGGGGCCCTGGGTCGTCGATCTGCTGAGTCGAGGCGGCACCCTGGTCAATGGCGACCTGGTGCGGGCGGCCCTGCTGGTCGACGGCGACGAGCTGCGTCTGGGACCGCACCGCCTCTGCTACCGCCAGGACGCCGTGAGCCCCGCGCGCTCGATGACCCTGGCGACCCAGGATCGCCGGCCCTCGATCATCATCCCCCCGCGCCCGCCTCGGCCGGCCTCGACCCGCAGCGAGCTGGTGCGTCCCCCGGCCTCGCCGTTCGGGTCCCCCGCGCCGCGAGCGACCCCGCCGATTCACTCCGAATCGCAGCTGCTGCCCCAGTCGCAGGGCCTCGACCCCGTGGTGGCGCCGCTGCTCCGCGAGTTCGGCGCCATGCAGCAGCAGATGGCCGATCAGTTCCAGCAAGCGTTGATGATGATGTTTCGCATGTTCTGCGACATGCACGCGGATCAGTCCTCCTTGATCCGGGAGGAGCTGGCCCGGATCCGGACGCTCAGCGAGGAACAGCAGGCGCTGCGGGAAGAGCTGGCCCGGCGCGGCGTGGAGGCGCCGCCGGCGGTCCACGGCTCGGTGCCGTCGGCCGCGACCCTGCGCCTGGTGACCGAGTCCATGCCGGCCACCCCGCCCCCGCCCACGTCGGCCCGGTCCGGGTCGAGCCCTCCGCCTCCGCACCGCCCCGCCGCACCGCTCTCGCAGGCGGCGCGCCCCGCGGCCAAGGCGGCCGGGCTGGAGTCGGTGGATCTGCACACCCAGCTCGTCAGTCGCCTGGCCGAGATCGAGAGCGAACGGCAGGGCCGATGGCAGCGCCTGGTGGGCTCGCTCATGGGCAAGGGCGGCGGCGGCCTGACGCCCTGATCCGTCGTTCGCCCCCGAACCGGACGCCCCCGCACGTCGTCGCGCGCCCGGCAAACGCCGATCGCCGGTGCGGTCCCCGAGACTGGGGAGCACCGGCGATCGTGGGCGGCGAATCGGGAGCGGTCGCGGTCGCGGACGTCTAGCGGACGACGCCCTTCTCGAGCTCCGTGTACTCCTTGCGCTCCAGCGGGTGGACCCGGTCGAGCGTGAGGCCCAGGTCCTTCGCCTTCTTGAAGGCATCGACCGCATCCGCCGACCGCGTGCCGGTGAGCCGGTAGGCGCGGGCGAGGTGGAAGTACTTCTCACCGCTGGCCTTCTCGCGAACCGCCTCCTCCAGGTCGCGGATCGCATCGTCGTACCGGCCGGTGGCCAGGTAGACGATGGCGCGGGTGTCGAGCAGCTCGGGGTTCGTGCCCTCGGAGGCGATGGCGCGCTCGATCAGCGGCTCGGCCTCGCTGACGCGATCGCCGCCCTGCATGGCCAGCATCCAGGCCAGGTTGTTGAGCGCGGCCGAGTTGCTGTGCTGGTCGATCATCCGCTGATAGATCTGCTGGGCATCGTCGAACTTCTGCTGCAACACCCGGAGGTTGGCCAGCGCGAACTGCGGCTCGGGGCGGTCCGGGTTGGCGGCGATCGCGGCCTTGATCTTCTCCTCGACCCGGTTGATCTGGGTGCTGTCGGAGGTGTGGCCGTAGAGGATCGAGACCGCGATGTTCGCCACGGCCGCGGGGTCCACCTTGGCCCAGAGCGGCTCGATCAGGTCCAGGGCCGCCTTGACCTTGCCGTGGGCGCCCAGGAAGTTGGCCAGGGCGATGACGTTGGCCGGGTTCGCGGGATCCTTGGCCACGGTGGCGCGATAGATCTCCTCGGAGGCCTGGTCCAGGTTCAGCTGATCGAGCAGCCTGGCGATGTCGTTGGCGATCGACGGGTCGCGCTGGGCCACGGCCTTGAGGATCACGACGGCCTCGGCGTCGCGCTTGCGGGCGTTCAGGACCCGGGCGCGGAGGATCTGGGTGGTCGGCTGGTTGAGTGCGATCTTCTCGAGCCGGGCCATGTACACGTCGGCCTGGTCGATCTGCCCCCGCATCAGGAGGGCGTTGATGTACCAGACGAGCATCGGCACCAGCGGCGCGGGGCTCTTCTCGCCCCGGTCGAGCAGCCGCTCGATGATCTTCGAGGACTGTTCGCGGTTGCGGTTGGCCTCGTAGAGCTGGGCCAGCAGGAACTCGTCGGTGGCCCGCTCCCGGGGCGAAACCTCGGGCCGCTTCAGCAGCTTGTTCTCGAGGATGTCGATGGCCTTGGCTCGCTCGGTGGCGCTCGGCAGCAGCGAGAGGATCTGGACCCGGGTGCGGAGCTCGTTCGGGGTGGCGGTCGTCTCATCCTTGAGCAGGGCCAGCGCCTCCCGGGACTTCTTGCCGCTGCCGGAGCGCGCGGTGTCCAGGGCGAGCATCTGGCGGGCCCAGTCGGTGTCCACCCCCGGGGTCTTGGCGTCGATCATCTTCTGGAGCAGGCCGGCCGCTTCCCCTGGCCGGCCGTTCTGAATCAGGAAGTTGGCGACCGAGCGCAGGGTGGCCGGATCCTCGGGCTTGGCCTTGAGGGCCTGCTGGTACAGCTCGCCGGCCTTGGCGATCTGGCCACCGGCGACGTAGCAGCGCGCCAGCGACTCGGGGTCCGTCTCGGCGGGGATCCGCTGGGCGACGGTCTTGAGCGCCTCCTCGAGCTGGGTCTGCTGGCCGGTCTGGGCCAGGTACTCGATGAGGTAGACCCAGGCGTCGGGCGCATCCTTCGACAGCTCGATGGCACGCCGCATCAGGGGCTCGACCGGGCGGCCGGCGGCGGCGCGGATCTGCGCCAGCCAGAGCAGCTCGCGGTAGTCTCCCGACTGGTCGGAGACGGTGGTCTCGGCCAGGTCCAGGGCCCGGCGGATGTCCTGGCTGCGGAGCGCCACGTCGGCCGCCATGCGGCGGAGGTCGGAGGTGAGCGTGCCCGAGGCCAGCCGCAGCTTCTGGATGACCTCGAAGGCCTCGTTGTACCGCTTCCGCTTCGCGAGCAGCTCGACGGTGCGGCGGATCGCGTTGGGCTCGGTGAGGTTCTGCTTGAGGATCGCGTTGAGGTAGAACCGCAGCGCGTCATCCTCCTTGCCCTGGAGGTCGAGCAGCTCGCCACGGATGCCGGTGACTGCGCCGGAGTCGGGGCGGAGCTTGGCCGTCTTGGTCAGCAGCGCATCGGCCCTGGCCAGGGCCTCGGGGTCGCCGCCCCCCTTGCGGAACGCGCGGATGATCAGGAGCCGGGCCTCGTCGAGGTCACCGATGGCCGAGCCCTCGCCCTCCATCTTGCGGATCTGGCTCAGGGCATCGAGCGCGGTCGGCTCGTCGTCGGCGTTCAGGGCCATCTCGAAGAGGCTCTGCCGGAAGTCGAGCACCTCGGGCCGGGCCTCGGCCAGCAGCTTGGCCACCCGGACGGCGTCGGACTTCTGGCCGATGGCCAGGTAGGCCGAGGCGAGGGCCCGCATGGTCGAGTCGCGCTGGGGCGGCGGCAGGCTGGTCAGCGACGGCTCGACCTCCTTGAGCTGGGCGGCGGCCCTGGCCTGATCCTGGAGCCGTGAGAGCACCTCGATGCGGGCCAGCCGGAGCGGGTGGCCGTTCTGCATGCGTCGGGCGGCCTCATCCAGGATGGCCAGCGCGGCCTCGGGACGGCCCCGCAGCTCGGCCAGCCGGGTGCGGGTCAGCACCAGGGCCAGGTCGTCGGGCGACTTGGCGGCGGCCGCCTCGACCACCTTCTCGGCGTCTTCCAGGCCGCCCCGCTCGACGAGCAGGTCGGCGCGGAGCTGGGCGACCTCGGCCGGGTTCAGGCCCTGTTCGGTGGCGATCTCGAGCTGCTGCTCGATGGGCCGCCAGCGCTCGGCCGTGTCGCCGCCGGCGGTGTTCAGCCGCGAGGCCCGCTCGCGGGCGAGCATGGCGCGGATCATGTTGATGCGGGCCGCCGGCACCCGGCTCAGCAGCAGGTTGTATTCCTTGACCGCCTCGTCGAACTGGCCGTTCATCGCGAGCGCATCGGCCCGGCCCAGGCGGGAGCTCAGCCAGAAGCGGTCGCGGGTCGGGTCGGTCGCCAGGTCGACCGCGCGCCGGTAGGCCTCGAGCATGCCGGTCGGGTCGCCCATGCGATAGCGGCACTCGGCGATCAGGTTCCAGCCTTCCTGGATGTAGTCCTGGAACTGGCCGCTGCCGGCGGTGCTCAGCTCGGGCACCGCCTTCTCCAGGAGCGCCCGGGCCTCGGGCCAGCGGCCGCGGGCGATCGACAGGCGGGCCGAGAGGTAGTTCAGCAGGGGAGCGAACAGGCCCAGCTCTTCGAGGACCTGGCGGTCGGCCTCGGCCAGGTCCAGCTTGCCCTGGTCCATGTGGAAGTTGGCCAGCGTCCAGCGGTAGACCCGCTTGGCGTCGAGGTCGTCCTCGCCGAGGGCGTCGATGGCCGCCATCAGGATCTTGTCGGCCTGCTGGGGCTGCTTGGCCAGGGTCTCGAGCTGCGCCAGGGCCAGGATGAAGGTCTGATCGGTCGGATGCTGGTCGAGCCAGCGGGTCAGGTACCGGCGGCCGGCCTCGAAGTCCGAGCGGCCCATGGCCAGCTGGGCGGCCGCCAGCAGGGCCTCCGAGCTCTCCGGGGCCAGCTCGAGAGCCTTCGCGACGTCCTCACCCGACTCGGGCACGGCGATGCGGTACTTCTGCCGGTACCGGAACCGGGCCATGTAGGCCTCGGCCGAGTCGGGGTTCCGCGCGATGATGCCGTCGGTGACCTTGACGGCATCCATCAGACGGTCGGTGGCCGCCGGGTCCGCGTCGTGCGTCAGGGTGGCGAGCCGCTCGTAGGCGTCCACCTTGGTCTTGTCCAGCGGCACGTCGCCGACGACCTCGCGGTAGAGCCGGACGGCCTCCTCGTTGCGGCCCTGCCCCTCACGGCAGCGGGCCAGCCGGTACGTCAGGTCGCCGCGCTCGCTGGGCTTGGAGCTGTTGTCGTTGAGCAGCACCTCCAGGTGCTGCGCCGCCTCGGCCCAGCGCCGGCGGACGAACTCCAGGATGTCCTCGTTGACCGTGCGGATCTCGGAGACGCCGTCCATCAGGAGCGTCACGGCCGCCAGGCGGGACTCCTTGCGGCCCGGGTCCACCGCCAGGGCCCGGTCGTAGGCCGTGGCGGCCTCGATCTTCTGGCCGGGCGACGTGGCCTTCTGCTCCAGCAGGCGGGCGTAGCGGATCAGGCCCTCGACGTCCTTGGGCCGGTACGCCAGGTAGCGACCGAGCAGCTCCTGCGACTTGCTCAGGTCGCCATCGGCCTCGGCCTTCTGCGCGCGGGCCAGCAGGCTGCCGGCGTTCCGGGAGACCTGGAAACCGTGCAGGAAGTAGATGCCGATCGCCGCCAGGACCAGCGCCAGCAGCAGTCCGAGCAGGAACTTGACGTTGATCCGCACGGTTTCGAACATCAGAGTCGAAGGCCTCGAGGGGATGGGGCGGCCGCGATCGGACCCGGGCCGGCCAGCTCGCGGTGGAACGCGTGTGCGTCAATCACTGGAGTGAATCAAGGTCACAGTTCCGCACCGTGCCTGCGAATCGCCGTGGCGGTCGTGCGGGGACCGGCCGGCGACCCTGGAATCGGCCCCCGACCGGGAGGCGGGCGGGGCGCTCGGAGGGTGAGTCGTGGGCCCGGGTGCGATCGGCCCGGAGGCTCCGACCGGGTCGCTGGGCGACGGGTCGCGGGTTCAGCCTGGTGCGTCCTTCACTATCACGATCGCCGCTCGCGAACGCAAGTGCCGAATCGGCAACCTGTGGCGTTGCAGCATGGGGGCAACACCCGGGTGGACTTCCGGGTCCGGGCGCACGGCAGGGGGCCGGCTCGCCCCCCCGAACGAGGGAGCGAACCGGCCCCGAGCGGGTGGCCGGTGGGTGCCGGAGCGGACCGGGCCTCAGGCCCGCACGATCCGGTCCCGATGGGCCGACTGGTCCTTGAGCGCGTTGCGGGTGTCGACCAGCAGCGCGGAGTTCTCGACGATCCACGACCAGTTGTACGCCGAGTGGTCGGTGGCGATCAGGATGCAGTCCTGCGAGTGCAGGTACGACTCGGTCAGGTCCTGGCTGGTGAGCCGCAGGTGGGGGTAGTGCCGGGTCGGGGGCAGGACCGGGATGTGGGGATCGTTGTAGTTGACGATCGCGCCCTTCTCGAGCAGCAGGTCCATCAGCTCGAAGCCCGGCGACTCGCGGGCGTCGTCGACGTCCTTCTTGTAGGCCATGCCCAGGATCGTGATCTTGCTGCCCTTGATCGGCTTGGCGTGGGAGTTCAGGGCGTCGGCCACCCGGCTCACCACGTAGTGGGGCATGCTGGTGTTGACCTCGCCGGCCAGCTCGATGAACCGGGTGCTCTGGCCGTACTTGCGGGCGATCCAGGTCAGGTAGAACGGGTCGATCGGGATGCAGTGCCCGCCCAGGCCGGGGCCGGGGTAGAAGGCCTGGAACCCGAACGGCTTGGTCTTGGCCGCCTCGATCACCTCCCAGATGTTGATCCCCATCCGGTCGTAGAGCACCTTGAGCTCGTTGACCAGCGCGATGTTGATCGCGCGGTACGTGTTCTCGAGGATCTTGCTCGCCTCGGCCACCTC
>CAZUZD010000011.1:34629-50902 GCA_964624465.1 uncultured Isosphaeraceae bacterium | reverse complement strand
CGCATTGTGCCGCCTGGCCAGGTCGGTGATCAGCGGGCCGCCGACGACCAGGGTTTCCTTGTTCGCCAGGGCCACCGTCTTGCCGGCCTCGATGGCCGCCCAGGTGCCGCGCAGGCCGGCCGCGCCGACGATCGCCGAGACGACCCGGTCGGTCTCGGGGTCGGTGACCAGTCGCTCGATCGCGTCCTCGCCCCGGAGCAGCTCGACGCCGCTGCCGTGCAGCCGATCGGCCAGTGGGGCGTGCAGCGCCGCGTCGACGAGGGCGACGTAGCGGGGCCGGGTCTCGAGCGCCTGCTCGGCCAGCCGTTCCCAGCTGGTGTGGGCGGCCAGTCCATAGGGGCGCATCCGCCGGCCAGCGTCGTGGGCGAGCACATTCAGCGTGCTGCGGCCGATCGACCCCGTGGAGCCCAGGACGACGACGTTCAGGGGCCGGTCGGCACCCGTCTGCTCAAGGCGTTGGGGCATCTGGGCTTCGGGAAAGGCGTGCTCGGTTCGAGGCGGCTCCGTCAGGGTGCATTATAGGACGCCCTCCCCGCCGGAACAAGCCGGCCCACGCGGCCCAACCCCGGGGCGTCGGGGGGTGTCTCGAATCGAACTCAGGCGCCCGCGCCTCAGGCGGGGCGGCTCACGAACCGGTCGAGGCGCTCCAGCAGGTCGCGGAGCACGAGCGGCTTGGGCATCAGGTCGTCGCAGCCGGCGGACCGGGCGAGCTGCTGGTACGTCGGGGCGATGTTGCCGGTCATCACGAGCACGGGGATGTCGCGGGTCCGGGCGTCGGCCTTGAGCCGGCGGGTCGCCTCGACGCCGTCGAGCCGCGGCATCATGAGGTCCATCAGGATCACATGCGGCCGGAACTCCTCGACCAGCCGGAGCACCTCCTCGCCGTCGGAGGCCACCTGGCAGTGGAACCCCAGGCGTTTCATGAGGGTGCTGAGGGCCCAGCGGCTGTGCGGGTCGTCCTCGGCGATCAGCACCCGGGGCGTGTCCGGGTCGTTCAGATCGCCACGCCGTCGCGTTTCGGTGAGGGGGGCAGTCATCGGCGTGGCACCTGGGGGCCGACCGGCGCCGGCCGCCTCCACCGGAGCGAGGCGATCGGGGCACGGTGACCATGCGGGATGATCTCTGGATCTCTTAGGAATGCAACTCGGATGCCAGACGCCCAGGCTGACCCGGTCGACCTTGACGGCCTGGAGGGGTTTTCCTAGCCTGCCGCCGATCGCGGGCCGGACCGCGACGCCCGGAACCCGGGAGCGGGACCCCCGCAAGGAGGCGGCCGTTGAATCGCTGGTGGCGCTGGAAGCGCGCGGGGCTCTCGGCCGTGATCGTCGCCCACCTGGCGGCCGTGATCCTCTGGAACTTACCGAAGTGCGCGCTCCGCGAGCGCTGCGCCGGCTGGACGCAGTACTACCTCATGCCCACCGGCCAGTGGCAGGGCTGGGACATGTTCGCCCCCGACCCGGTGCGGGACACCGTGGCGCTGGAGGCCGTGGTGCGGGACCGGCACGGCATGCTCCGCCGCTACGAGTTCCCGCGCAACGCCGACAAGGGCGTCTGGGACGCCCTCAAGGGGTTCCGGCACTCGAAGTTCCTCGGCCTGATGTCGGTGCCCGAGGCGGTCGCGTACCGCGAGTTCGCCGCCAGGGCCGTGCTCCGCGACCTGGCCGTGACGCCGGCGTCGTACCCGGCCGACGTCGAGCTCTACTACGACCTGACCCGCACCCCGCCCCCGGGCGCCGGGCCCGCCGACCCGCTGGCCCGGCCCGAGCACGTCGTCTTGCAGGTCTACCGGTTCCCGACCTACGAGGAGGCCCAGCCATGAGTCTCGCCCCCGTGCGACTCTGGAACCGGTTCTGGTTCGGCCCGATCTCCGCGCGGCCGCTGGGGCTGTTCCGGATCGTCTTCGGCCTGATCGTGCTGGCGAATCTCGCCCTGCTGGCCCCCGAGGCCGACATCTGGCTCAGCGACGCCGGCCGCCTGCGGGGCACCGAGGCCGCCGAGCTGGCCGGGCCGCTCCGCCTGTCTCCCTTGCAGCACTGGCAGAGCCCGGCCGTCGTGCGGGCGGTCATCGCCGCGACCGCCGTCGTCGGCGTGCTGTTCACCCTGGGCTGGCACACCCGGCTCGCGACCGTCGCCCTCTACGGCCTGATGCTCTCGATCCACCAGCGGAACATCCTCACCGCCAGCGGCGCCGACGCCCTGCTGATGATCGTGCTGTTCTTGATGCTCTTCGCCCCCTCGGGCGCCGCCTTCTCGCTGGACGCCCGCCGCCGGGCCGCGCGCCTCGGCGTGGCGGCCGAGCCGTTGATCTGCCCCTGGGCCCAGCGGCTGATCCAGTTCCAGCTCGCCTTCGTCTACTTCGTCACGGCCCTGCTGAAGGCCACCGGCCCGACCTGGGCCGACGGGACCGCCTTGCACTACGTGCTGAACAACGGCGAGGCCCGCCGGCTCGACCTGGGCCTGACCGCCTACCCCGAGCTGATCAACCTGCTCACCTTCGGCACCGTGATCCTCGAGTTCGCCCTGCCATTCCTGATCTGGTTCCGGGCCGCCCGGCCCTGGATCCTGCCGGCCGGGATCGCGCTGCACGCGGGCATCGTGCTGACGGTCAACATCCCGATCTTCGGCGAGCTGATGACCGCCTGCTACCTGCTGTTCCTGACCCCCGCCGAGGTCAACGCCCTGCTGACCCGCCTCGACCCCCGCGCCTGGTTCGCCCGCCGCCAGGTCGCTGCGACGGCTCAGCCGCGTCCGGTCCTCCGACCGGCCGCCGCCCGCGTGCGGCCCGCCGCCGACTGACCCGCGCTCACTCCGACCCGATCTCCCCCGACAGCCGCCCCCACCGAGCGGCTCCGGGGCCGGAGGCGAGTACGATCCGAGATTGGCATCAGTCGATCTCAATGTACAACCAACTGCCCTTCCGGCCAGAAGTTAAGATCGCCATTCCAGCCACACGGCAGATGCCCACGCTCATAGATCGTGAGCAGTCTGGAGAAAAAATCAGGTAGTCGACGAAACCGTTTTGAGTAAGTGCATTGCAGTGCTATCCGACTCAAGTCGAGGAGGATTGTGTCAGAGAGAATGCCCGCGGATATTTGCTCAAGGTGGGTGTCAACCTTGGGCATCACGTGAATCTGGATGAGTTCGCGGGAGGACCTCGCCAACGAATTCCAGTCGTCATAGGCATCAGCGTGGTGCTTCGCAAGATAGCCCGTGAGGTCCCCCTGAGCTTCAGTTCGCGCGTCCTGCCATGCAGGCCCGAGAGCCATTGCTACGGCATCAACGGCTGTCGAGATTTGGCCAACAGGAAATGGCATGTCGGTCGGCAAACCAAATCCGCATCGACTGAACCAATCGATTGAATTTAATACTTCCAGAATTGCGCTGTTTTCCGCCATATGAACGTTCTGGAAAATAAAAATACATTATGAAAATATTTTTGCGCACACGCGTACAGAATGTCCTCCTAGATTCCCAAGATCAATTCGTTCTCGAATCGCCGTCCGGACTGCCTGCTGCAGGGGCGATTTTTGGCCACCTGAATCCGAGGGTTGCCAGGGCCACGGCCAGGGTCGTCAGCGCGATCGCTTGCCAGCGCTGCCAGCCCGTCGGCTCGAAGGCGAACCGGACCTGCGAGGGCCCCCGGCCGTCGAGCCGCACGGCCTGGAACCACCCGTCGGCGCGTCCCACCGCCTGGGCCGGGCCGTCGTTGATCCGGACCGTCCAGCCGGGGTACCAGGGCCGCCGCAGGACGAGGTCGCACGTCCCGTCGTGCTCGACCACCGCGGTCGTCCCACCCCACGAGGTGACCGTCGCCTGACTGGCCCGCTGCGAGGACGCGCCGGGCGGCAGGTCGACCGGCAGATAGAGGACGGTCTCGCGCGACTCGACCGTCGAGAGCCGCTCGACGACCGCGTTGAGCTCGGGCAGGACCGCGGCCTTTAAAGCGACGCGGATCTCGGGCAGAGGGTCGGGCAGGCGGGCGAGCGTCCAGCGGCGGGGGCCGGTCTCGCCGGGGGCCCGGTACGCCAGGCGGTCGAGCCCGGGATCGTCGCCGGTCCAGAGGGGCGTGCCCGACTCCATCGGCACGGCCCCCGGCCAGAGCCCGTGGGTCACGCCCAGTCTCCGCAGCCAGAGCGCCGCCTGGACCCGGTTCAGTCGCAGGCCGCCGCTGTCGACCGGACGGCCCTGGGCGCTCAGGAGCACCGGGTTGGGGGAGGGGAGGGGGAACCCCAGGTACGGCGTCCCGGTCGCCAGGCCGGCCAGTACGGGCAGGTTCTCGACCGGGCCCGTGACCAACCCCACGCCCGGCTCGCGGAGCAGGGCCTGAAGCGCGGGGCTCTGGTCCGGCAGGCGGACGGGCCGGCCCCAGGTGGTCGTGCTGTGGTAGTACAGGGCCGTCAGCTCGACGGCTGTCACCAGCACCGGCGCCCACGCCAGCCGCCGCGTCCGCCCCAGGACCACCGCCGCCAGCGCACCGGCCCAGGCCAGGCCGGTCCAGGCCAGCGGCGGCCAGAGCGCATCCATCGTCACGCGGCCGGCCGGGGCCCAGTGCATGAGCCAGCCCACCGACCATCCCACCGCGCCCAGGCCGAACAGGACGGCGACCGCCAGGCCGGCTGCGAAGCGACGGCCCCGGATCGCGCCATCGAGCCCGGCTCCCGCGAGGAGCGCCAGGCCCAGGCTCACCAGTGCCGTGTAACGCGCCGGGCAGCGGAACAGGCCGAAGCCCGGCACCGCCAGCACGGCCGCGTACCCGGCCGGCCACCAGCGCGCCATGGTCGCCAGGGCGAAGCCGACGCCGATGATCGGCACCCAGACCCGCAGCGGCCCGCGGACCCGACCGCCGACCAGGGCGACCAGGGCCAGGATCAGCGGGACGGTACCGACGTACAGCGCGGCCTCGTAGCCCGAGGTCCCCTGCGCCGCCCAGTAGCCGCTCTCGGGGTCGCCGGTCGGGTCGCGGAACAGCCGGGGGGCGGCCAGCTCGGCCCAGTGCGCCGGCGGCAGGGTGTGATAGGCCAGGTACGCAAACGGCCGGCGGTCGCGGGCCACGAACCGGGCCAGCTCCCACGTCGGCCCGAGCTGGGGCGCCGCCAGCAGGAGTCCCCCCGCCAGCCCGATCCCCAGGCCCGCCAGCCGCACGAACCCGCGCCGACCGGCGAGGATCCGCCAGGCCCCGAGGCCCGCCGCCAGCACGCCCGTCCAGAACGCCACCTGGAAATGCCCGAGCGTGCACTGCGCTCCCCAGGCCAGTGCCAGACCCGCCAGCCAGGCGATTCGGCCGGTCGCCGCGTACCGCTCGACGATCCAGAGCACCAGCGGCAGGTACGCCAGCCCGTGGTACGCCCACTCGTGGCTGGAGTGGATCGCCTGGAACCCGCACAGGGCGAACGCCACCGCGGCGAGCGCTGCACCCCTGGACGTCAAACCGAGGACGCGAGCGTAGAGAAACGTAAACGCCGCGAGTGCGACGTAATGCCCCCACATCGCCAGCCGGTAGGCGAGGGAGGGGTCGAGCGTCCGGTACAGTAGCCAGTTCGGCGGATAGAGGGCGGCGGCGTGGCTCTCGGCCAGGAGCGGGGCCCCGATCCCGAACTGATCGCTCCAGAATGGCAGCCGGCCCTCGGACAGGGCCTTCGCCAGCTCCCCCTTGATCGGGCGGTAGAACCGGTCCGGGTCCCCGCCGATCGGCTCGAAGCCCGCCAGCAAGGGCCCCAGCGCCAGCCCCGTCAAAGCAGCGGCGACCGCCAGCGCCACCCAGGGCGACCCAGAATGGGCAGGCGCGTGGAACTCCGGGGCAGGCGACGCTTCGGACGCGGTCTCGGACCGGCTCATGGCGGGTTCATCGCGGGGTCGAGGGGGCGTCGGAGCCAGCGCGGCCGCGGATCGAGCGGCGGCCGGGACCGGGGTGCCGGCGCGGGGGCTCAGCGGAGGGTGGCGTTCAGGATCTCGGCGAGCCGGACGCTGGAGCGGGCCAGGCGGTCGCGGACCACTGGCAGCTGGGCGTCGAGGTACGCCTCGTCGAGCCGGGCACCGGGCTTCAGCGGGGAGTCGGTGCCAGGCACGAGGTAGGCGGCCCGCGCGGCGACCAGGCTCTCGTCGGCCCAGTCCTCGGGGGTCCCGCCCACCCAGGCGCTGGCGGTCGCCGGCGTGATCAGGGCGCCGACCTCGCGTTCCCAGACCGCCTCGTCGGCGCTGTGCTGCTCGATCAGCCCCGAGTCCCAGACGCGGTGGAGGTTCGAGCCCTTGCGGAAGAACTGCACCTGGAGGTCATTGCCGCCGCGGTCGCCGCGATCGCCGACGTGGACGGGCTGGTGCGCGTCCTGGACGAAGTGCACCAGGAACCGCAGGGCCTCCCGGCGCTTCTCGACGGGGGCCTCGCGGTCGGCCAGCGTGGTCCGCATCTCCTCGATGGCGGACAGGACGCACCCCGCATCCGGGCAGAAGGAGCGGTCGACCCGACCCTCGGTGATCGGCACGTTGATGTAGTGCCAGGGCCCGGACTTCGGCCGCTGGCGGCGGACCTCGTCGGCCCAGAGCGCCGCGTCGGCCAGGCTCTCGCCGGGCTCCAGCAGCGCCTTCACCGCGGCCAGCGCCTCGGGGGTGAGGCGGCTCTCGGCCAGTCTGGCGGAGACGCGGTGGCCAATCTTCCCCCAGCCCAGGGCGACGCCCGGGTTCAGGGCGGAGAAGGCCGTGAGCACGGCGAGGGCGGCGGCCAGGGCGGGCCGGCGACGGCGGGCGAAGGCGGGCATGGTTCCGATTCCCTGGAGGTGTCGAGCTCGGGGCTTCGGCGGCGTCGCCGGGGCCAGGCATCCGGTAGGCGCGGCTGGCACCCTCTGCTAAGTTTGTGGTTTTGCCACCGCAACGGCAATCGCAGTCCCACCGCGTGCGGACTGCCGGTTCCGTCGGCCCCCCCGTCTGTCCAGGGATCGCCCGTCATGGCCGTGGTCGAACCGTACGCGCCTTGCCCCTGCGGCAGCGGCGAGAAGTTCAAGTGGTGCTGCCAGAAGGTCGAGGCCTACGCCGAGCGCGCCCAGAAGCTGCTCGACAACAGCCAGATCGAAGCCGCGCTCGGCGTGCTGGACGAGGGCCTGCGCAAGGAGGCCGACAACCCCTGGCTGGCGCTCCGCAAGGCGATGATCCTGGCCCGCCGCGATCAGCTGGCGCCGGCCGTCGAGTTGGTGCGCCGGGTGGTGGCGAAGCGGCCCCAGCACCTGGGCGCCCATGCCTTCCTGGTGCAGCTGGTCGTCCGCACCGAGGGCCCGCAGGTGGCCGCCGGGCAGCTCCAGCACGCCCTGACCACCCTGCCCGAGGACCAGCGGCCCGGCCTGGCGCTGGCCGCCGAGCTGCTGGGCGCCATGATGGTCGAGGCCGGGCACGTTGCCGCCGGCATCGCCCACCTGGAGCTGGCCGAGGCGCTGTCCCAGGACGACCCCGACTCGCAGGCCGCCTCGAGCCTCCGGATGATCGAGGCCAACGCCCAGGTCTCCCCGTGGCTCCGCAACCCCTACGAGCTGTCCCCGGTGCCCGAGGCGCTCAACGACGACCGCCGCGGCCGGTTCCTCCAGGCCATCGAGTGGGCCGACCAGGGCCTCTGGTCCTCGGCCGCCGCGGCCTTCGACTCGCTCGCCGCCGCCGGTACCCCCGAGTGCGACCGGAACCTCGGCCTCTGCCGGCTCTGGCTCGCCGACGAGGCGGGCGCCGTCGAGGCCCTCCGCCGTCACACCGGCTGGGTCGGCCCCTCGACCGACTCGGTCGACCTGGAAGCCCTCTGCCAGGTCGTGGCGCCGGTCCGCGACGCCGACAAGGTCGAGCTGCTCCAGTGGATCTGGCCGGTCCGCAACCACGACCTGCTGCTCAACGCCCTCCGCGCCGACTCCCAGGTGCACGAGGACGGCAAGGGCCCGATGGACCCGAGCGACCCGGAGAGCTTCGAGGTCGACCAGTTCCTGCTCCTGGACAAGCCCCGCACCGCCGCCGGCGCCTCGACGCCGAGGCCCGACGACCTGCCCCGGATCGACGGCCGCGTGCTCGTCGGCCGCGAGATCGTCGCGCTGGAGGCGTACGACGACGGCCGGCTCGACGGCCTCGCGCAGCGGTTCCGCGACCTCGCCGGCGACGCGATCACCCCGGCGCACCCCCGCACCAAGCTGCTGGGGCACTCGACCCGCGCCAGCCTCGCCCTCCGCACCGAATGGCTGCTGCCCGAGGGCCTGGCCCCGGCCGAGTCCGAGCGGCTGACGAGCCTGGAGCGCGAGCGGGTGGTCTTCCAGGTCTGGCCCGACACGCCGATGCCGTACCTGAACGGCCGCACGCCCCGCCAGGCCGCGGCCGCCGGCGACGCCCAGACCCCGCTGCGGGCCGCGCTCTGCCAGCTCGAACTCGGCCAGGAGTTCTTCCGCGACGGCGTCGACTTCGCCGCCCTCCGCTCCGAGCTCAACATCCCGGCCGAGCCCGAGATCGACCCGGACTCCGCCGAGATCGATCAGATCCACCTCGCCCGCCTGCACCGCGTGCCCGCCGCCCGGCTCGACGACGACCGCCTGGTCGCCCTGTTCAGCCGGGCCCACCGCACCCTCATGCCCCTGGCACTCGAGCAGTCGGCCATGGCCCTGGTCGCCCGGCCGGCGCTGCTGGAGGCCGAGGATGGCCTGCCGCGCTTCACCGTGTTCGCCGACCTGGCCAACCTGGCGCTGAGCCGCGGCGACGAGGCGGGCGCCCTCGAATGGGTCCGCAAGGGCCGGGCTTCGGACCCCGCATCGCAGAAGGCCGGCAACGCCCCGCGCTGGGACATGCTGCAAATCCGGCTGCTCTCCCGCACCCAGCCGCCCGAGACCTGGGTGCCCGAGCTGGCCGCAGTGCTCGAGCGCTACCCCGAGGGGGGCGAGACCAGCTCGATCCTGATCTCGAACCTCGTCGACATGGGCCTGATGCGGCTGGCCCCGAACCCCGATCGCCCGGGCGCCATGCTGCTCGACAGCCGGCCCCTGCAGGCGGTGATGAGCCGCTACGGTCCCCGGATCACGACCGCCAGCGGGCAGCTCGGCGTCTCGGCGACCAAGGGGGGCATCTGGACCCCCGGCAGCGAGGCGGCCGGCGGCTCGACCACCGGCGGCGGCATCTGGACCCCCGGCCAGACCCTTCCGACCAAGGGCGGCGACGACAAGCCCAAGCTGATCATCCCCGGCCGCTGAGCGCCGTCCGACCAGTTCCCTGATCCCCCGCGAGCGGCCGCCCAGGGCGGGGCCGCTCGCGGCCGTTTCCCGGACCGCTCCGCCCGACCTGCCGATCCTCCGGGGTCAGGCCCGAGGCACCCTGCGATGAGCCGCGAACCCGACCCCGACACCGCGCTGGCCCTGGTGCACGAGGGCTGGGACCAGCTGCGGCTCCAGCGCCCGCTGGCCGCCTGGGGCTCCTGGCAGCGCGCGGTGCAGGCCGATCCCGCGCACCCCGCGGCCCGGGAGGCCCTGAGCCTGCTCGAAGCCACCCCCGAGCTGCCCGAGGCCGCCCGCGCCCCTTACCGGTTCCGCCAGCCCGAGACCGACGCCCGCCGCAGCCTCTGGGATGCCGAGCTTCAGGGGCGCGACCTCGAGGACCTCGCCGAGGCCGCCAGCGCCTTCGCCAGGCTCGGCGAGGCCGACCCGGTTGACGGTGCCGCCCCGTTCAACCAGGGGCTCTGCCTCGCCTGGTCCGGCCGGAACCCCGAAGCCATCGCGGCCCTCGACACGGCCATCGCCCGCGACGCGGTCCGCGCCGAGACCTTCGAGGTCGCCGTGAAGGCCGCGGCGCTGGCCGAGGTGCTCCGCCACGGCGCGGGCGCCGAGGCGTTCGCCGACGACCTGACGCACACGTTGATCCTGGCCTGGCCGGACGAGCTGGGGGACCCCGCCGTCGCCATCCCCGCCCGCTGCGGTGGGGTGTTCCGCCCCTTGCCCGCGCCGGCAGCCCCCACGCCGGGCGCGGCGCCGCGGCTCGTGTTCGAGTGGCTCGATCGCCCGCTGCCCGAACCGGCCGACGACCTGCCGCTCTCGGCCGTGCCCTGGGTCCGTGCCGGCGTCGTCGTCCAGGGACCGACCGTGCGGCTCGCCAGCCCGCGCCTGGGCTCGCTCTGGGCGGCCGAGCGCGACCTGCACCTGATGCTCGGCGATGCGTTCCGGGCCCTGGACCGCCGCACCAGCCCGCTGCCGCTGGCGCTGCTCGACTCGGCCGCCTGGCAGTTCCGGCTCCCGCCCGGCCTGGCCCCCGAGACCCGCCACCGCCTGCTTCGCGAGGCGATCGAGCACTGGCACGAGAACGAGCTGCTGGTCATCCCCCGGCAGTCGCTGGTGGGCCGCACCCCGGCCGATGGCCGCCGCTTCCCCCGCTTCCGGAGCGCCCTGCCCGGCGAACCGATCGGCAGCGACCCGAGCCCCCAGACCAGCGCCGCGCTGGGTCAGCCCGTCACCTGGTCCCCCGATCAGGCCGCCTGGGCAAGCACCCGCTGGGACGACCCGGTGGCCCGTGCGAAGCTCCTCGGCCTGCTGCGGCTCCGCGAGCAGCTCTCGCTCCGCCCGCAGGCGGTGGCCCTGTACGCGGGATACCCGTTCGATCGCCTGCGACTGCGACTCGGGCTGGAGGTCCGCGACCCGGCCATCGTCGACGAGGCCGATCCCGCGACCATGAGCGTCGCGACGCTCGCCGGGCTCGACCTGGCGACGCTCGACCGCGCGATGCTGCCCGAGGTGTACCGCTCGGCCGCCTGGGCCTGCGACGCGGAGACCCTGGGTGCCATGACGCTGGCCCTCGTCGCTCGCGATCCCGCGCAAGCCGCTCGCCTCGACGTGCCGACGCTCTTTGACGCGGCCGTCGACACGACCCTGGCGGAGCTGGGTCCGGCCGAGGCGCTGACGCTGGTTGACCGGCTGCTCGCCGCCGTCCCCGACGACGCCCCCGCGAGCGTCCGGACCCGGTTCCGCATCCGCCGCGCCGCCCTGCTTGACCTGACCGACGACCCGACGGCGGTCGCCGAGTCGGTGGCACTGGTCGAGGGCCTGACCGACATCGACCCGCTCCTGGCCGACGCGATCGTGGCGCTCGAGGATCGCCTGCCACCGGCGGCGCTGCGACGGAGCCTGGAACGGCTCGAACGCGGCGGTCGCGAACGCGGCCTGCGCGGCCAGGCCCAGTTCGCCCGCGCCTGGCTGGCCGAGCTCGAAGCCCCTGGCGATGAGGACGATTGACCGATGGACCGAAACGCCCCCAGGCCCGACGACCCGGCCTTCCTCGATCAGGTCCGCTGGACCGCCGATGGCCTGGTGCCCGCCATCGTGCAGGCCGACGACGACGGCGCCGTGCTGATGATGGCCTGGATGGACCGCGACGCCGTGCGACAGACGATCGCCACCGGCCAGACGCACTTCTACTCGCGCTCCAGGCGTTCGGCCTGGCACAAGGGCGGCACCTCGGGCCACGTCCAGCACGTCCGCGAGGTCCGCATCGACTGCGACGGTGACGTGCTGTTGATCCGCGTCGCTCAGGTCGGCGGTGCCTGTCACGAGGGCTATCGCTCGTGCTTCTTCCGCCGCGTCGACATCGCGGGCGGGCTGACGGTCGACGCTGACCGCGTCTTCGATCCCGGCGCCGCCTACGGGCCGGGCACCTCTGGCTGATCGGCGGGGGCGACCGCCGGACCGATTCCGAACGAATCGAGCAGCCGGGCACACCCGGCCGCCAGCCGGACGAGCCTCGGCTCGCCCCGGCCCAGGCTGCGGATCAGGGTCGCATGATACCAGTGCTGCCGATCGGCCGGGGCGTGGAACCGCTCCCACACTGGCTCGCCGGCGTCCAGGTCGGCGCGGATGCTCAGCAGGTTGTGCAGCTTGTCGGCGAGCACGATCGCCCGGACCTCGACCGGCGCCCCAGCCAGACCGGCGATGTGGTCCCGCTTGCGATCGTCCCAGGGCCGGGCCGCACCCCTGGCGTCGACCTTGGCCTCGGAGCACTGCTCGATGAGGGACCGCACCCGCGGGCCGAACTCGGCCTCGATCGTCGCAGGGTCGGCGGCGGTGTCCTCGAGTGTGTCGTGCAGCAGGGCGGCGATGACGACGTCCTCAGCGAACCCGAGGCGGTCGAGGATCAGGGCGACCGCCATGGGGTGCGCCAGGTAGGGCAGATCGGTCGCCCGGCGCGTCTGGCCGTTGTGCCAGCGGGCCGCCCGCCGCAGGGCCTGCTCGGTGCGATCGGAGAGCAAGGGGGGTTCGAGATCCAAGGCTCAAGCGACTCCCGGCCCGCGGGACCGACCCGGAACGGGCGATCGCGCGGGCCGGGCACGATCCGGGCGTGATGGTCTGGTCTTCCCGCGGGTGTCTGCGGACGATCCTCAGCGTGGGCTCTGGGCCTTCGTGAGGACGAACGAGCCGATGCGGCGGACGACCTCGTCGCGGTGGGTCAGGAAGCCGATGTGGCCGGCCCCGTCCAGGGCGGCGAACCGGGCGCCCGGGATCGACTCGGCCAGCGCCCGCTGGCGGGCCAGCGGCACGACCACGTCGCGGGTGCCGGCCAGGACCAGCGTGGGCACGTCGACCTGCCAGAGCCGGTCGGAGACGTCGAACGACTCCAGCGCCCGGATGCGGCTGGCCATCACGCCCTGATCGGTCTCCCAGCAGCGGTCGACGACGAACTCGGGCAGCGGGCCGGGCTCGGGCCGGGCGCCCCAGAGGACGTTGAAGAACTGGTTCACGAAGCGGTTGTTCGTCGGCAGCGGGAACCGCTCCAGCACGTGCTGCACGACCCGGACCCCGACGCCCGCCTGGAATCGGGCCTCGGCCCCCTGGAGGATCAGCCGGCCCAGGCTGCCCGGCTCGGTCACCGCCAGCTCGAGTGCCACCGCACCGCCGAAGGAGACGCCCATCACGGCGGGTCGTTCCAGCCGCAGGGCGCGGATCACGTCGGAGACATCGGCCGCGTAGTCCGCCAGGGTCACGCCCTGGGACTGCAAGGCGGAGCCACGATCGCCGCGATGGCTGACCAGAAACACCTCATGCCGACGCGCCAGGCGCTGGGCCAGCGGCGCCAGCAGCTTCCGGCCGCCCGCGAGTCCCGGCAGCAGCACGATGGGTTCACCCGCCCCGAGCCGCACCACCTCGGCCAGCCCCGATCGGGTGACCAGCGTCTCGGCCAGCCCCTCCCCGAACTCCCGCTCCCTGAGCCACTGAGCCCGCCGCCTCGGTGCCAGACGCATTCGCCCGCTCCTGGTTGTCCGTCACGATTCCTTCGTGGCGACTGCGGTCCACTCGACCCGCGCCGACCTACTCTTAAGGCACACGGCGTTCCACACCCGGTTCCCGGCCAAAAATCTCCGCTCGATCCGTCTAAGCACCTCGATCGACACCGCCGGCGCACCTGGCGTCGGCGCCGAAAACTCACATTTCGGATCGGTTCGTCGGCGCCGAAGCCCTCCCAGTCCACCAGCTCGCCACACCAGAACACCGCAATCGGTGCAATTTGCCAGTTTCTTGCGGTCATCCCCGGGGAACGAGTCGGAGTTCGCCCGACAGCAGCGCCGGGATTTGACCTGGAGGATGGCGCCGGAAGATCGGCGCCGACGACCCGCCTGCCGACGCTTCGTTAACGATTGGCTTGCGGTTCGGCGCCGAAATCGTCAGTCTGGGGAGACCTGCTCCCCAAGAGACACACCCATGCTTCGCCACCGAGGGACTCCACCAAGCATCTCCCCATCCCGGTCCCCGGGTCCGGGGGGGCGTCGTTCGGACCTGGATCGGACCACACGTCGAGCCCGGCGCTGGATCGTGGGGGCCACGGTGGGTGTGCTGCTCTACACCCTGGCGGTGCTCGGGGTGGTGAGCTACTACGGCGACACCGGACTGCATTGCGTCTTCGCGACCAAGATCCGTGAGGTGCCCGAGGCCTCGCACTGGGCCTCGCGTCCGGACCTGGATCATGAGACGGCTCCGGCGGAGCTCCAGGGGCCCACCGGCGATCGCGGCACCTTCTCGCCGGTCGGACCAACCGCCAACGGCGAAGATGTCCTGGTCATGCTCGGTGGGCATCCGGTCCGGCATTACACCGACTATGTGCGGGCCCAGCGGAAGGTTCATGGTGCCATCGACCGGTTCGTCGAGGTCCGCTGGCTGAGCCCGCAGGGGCCACGGTTCGGGTTTGTCCAGGTGCTGCGGCCGACGACGAGCCGGTACCTGCTCTCGATCGCCTGGTTTCTCCAGGAGATCCTGCTGATCTATGCCACGGGCGCCTGGGTCTACTGGCGGCGTCCCAAGGACGACTCGGCGCGGGTCTTCTTCGCGCTCTGCATCGTGACGGCGATCGCCTACATGGGCGGCTACCACTGGGGTCAGATCGCCAAGTTCCCGCCCTTGATCTTCGGCTTCGCCGCCTTCGTCGTGTTCGTGCCGGTCGTGAGCCTGCACTTCTACCTGATCTTCCCCCGTGAGAATCCGGTCTTCGCCCGGCACCGGCGATTGTGCCTGTGGAGCATGTACGGCATCCCGGCGGTCACAGCGGTCGCCATCTGGGTGACGATGATCGTCTCGCGCTGGGGCCAGGCCGGCGCCAGCGTCGAGGGGGCGCTGGCCGTTCTCAAGTACCTGGCCCTGGGTTACATCTCGCTCTCGGCCGTCGTGTTCCTGCTCTGCCTGGCCTGCCTGTTCTACAGCTACTTCCGGCCCGAGCTGACCCGCGCCGAGCAGAACCAGGTGCGCTGGATCCTGCTGGCGACGTTCCTGGCCTTGCTGCCGATCGCCTGGCTGCTGCGGAACGTCGCGGTCGACCCGGCGCAGCTGGGTCTGATGCGGTCGGCCTGGCCGATGTTCGCCGTCTCGCTGCTCTACACGGTGGCCTATGCCCTGAGCATCACCCGCTACAAGCTCATGCAGGCCGAACAGCTGTTCAACCGCGGCAAGGTGTACGTCGCGGTGAGCATGGGCGCCGGTCTGCTGTACTCGGGCGGCCTGGTGGTCGGGGCCCTGATCCTGGGCGACGCCCTCAAGGACAACCAGGCCTCGCTGGGCGCGGTGGTCGCGTGCGTGACGGCCCTGGTGCTCCTGAGCCTCTCGGGGGCCGCGCGCCGCTGGTTCCAGTCGGCGCTCGACCGGAGGTTCCACCGCGAGAAGTACAAGTTCGACCAGGCGATGCGCAAGATGAGCCTGGCGGTGGGGAACCTGGTCGACCGCGGCACGCTGGGGCGTCGGCTGCTCGACGCCGCCAGCGAGGTCCTGCGGGTCGAGTGGGGCACGCTCTACCTGGGCCAGGCCGGCGGCGGTCCGCTGGGCCTGGTCGCCTGCGTGGGCCCCGAGCCCGACGACCGGCAGCTCGACCCGGCCAACCCGCTCATCGAGCGACTCGCGACGGCGCCGGCCCCGATCCGGATCGCCAGCGTGCTGGGCCCCGACGCGGCCGCTGAGGCGGCCACCGACGCGATGATCGCGCTGGGCGGCGAGGTCGCGGTGCCGCTGGAGGCCGATGGCCACCTCGTCGGGCTCATCCTGCTCGGACCCAAGCGGAGCGGCTTGCCGTACGAGGAAGAGGAGGTCGCCTTCCTCTCCGCGCTCGGCTCGGTCTCGGTGCTGGCGCTGCGGTCGGCCGACATCCAGCAGACGCTGGAGGTGCTCAATCGCGAGCTGAGCGAGAAGGTCGAGAAGATCGCCGAGCAGCAGCGGCGCATCTACATCCTCCAGGATCAGCTCGCCGGCCGGTCCCGGGGCCGCGCGGTGCTCGACGAGGATGCGGAGGGCCCGGCGTCGGCCGACGGCCCGGCGCCCTCGGCAACCGGGCTGGCGGCGATCCCGACGGCCTTCGCGGCGATCCGGGGGAGCGGGCCGGCCGTCCGGCAGCTGATTCACATGGCCCGCAAGGTGGCCGCCAGCCCGTCGGCCGTGCTGGTGCGCGGCGAGAGCGGCACCGGCAAGGAGCTGCTCGCCGAGGCCATCCACCGCTCCAGCCCCCGGGCCGACCGGGCGTTCGTGAAGGTGCACTGTGCGGCGCTCTCGCAGAACCTGCTGGAGAGCGAGCTCTTTGGACACGTGAAGGGGGCCTTCACCGACGCACGCTCCGACCGCATGGGCCGGTTCCAGCAGGCCGACGGCGGCACCCTGTTCCTCGACGAAATCGGCGACATCAATCTGGAGGTCCAGACGAAGCTGCTCCGGGTGCTCCAGGAAATGCAGTTCGAGAAGGTGGGCAGCTCGCAGACGGTCCAGGTCGACGTGCGGATCATCGCCGCCACCCACCAGGACCTCGAGGCCCTGATGCGGGCCGGCAA
>CAZUZD010000011.1:0-34619 GCA_964624465.1 uncultured Isosphaeraceae bacterium | reverse complement strand
CGAGGACCTGTACTATCGGCTGAACGTGATCAGCCTGCGGACCCCGTCGCTTCGCGAGCGCCGGGAGGACGTGTTCGAGCTGGCCGTGCACTTCCTGAACGAGCAGGCCCGCCGGCTGGGCAAGCCCGTCACGCAGCTCGAGGATGCCGCCGTCGAGGTGCTCACGGCCTACGACTGGCCGGGGAACATCCGCGAGCTGGAGAACGTGATGCAGCGCGCCGTGGTCCTGTCCGACGGGCCGGCGGTCACGGTCGACGATCTGCCGGCCGAGGTGCGCCGCGGCGGCCCGCCGATCCGCCGTGGCCGCGCGGTCGCCATCGAGTCAGTCCCCGGTCGGCCCCGGCGCCGGGCCGCGCAGGCCCGGCCGGGCCGCGACTCCTGGTCGGGCTCGGCCCCGGTGGCCGCCCTCACCGGCCCGGTGGCGGGGCCGGCCGCACCGGCGTCGCCCGCGGGTGCCGAGGCCGGCCTGGACGAGGAGTTCGTCGCCTACGAGCGACGCCGGCTGCTCGACTGCCTCGACGAGTCCGCCGGCAACAAGAGCGAAGCGGCCCGCCTGTTCGGAGTCCCGCGCAGCACCTTCTTCAGCAAGCTCCGCAAGCACGGCCTCGCCTGAGGCCCGGATCCCGGCACCGGCCGGCCGCGGCGAGAATTCGCGGCGACCGGGCGGCGCTGGCTCGATGCCATCCGACGAGGTGGGTCATTTCGCCTCGGGGCCGGCCAGCCTCATCGAGACGGTCGAGCTGACCTCCTGCAGGAATTTCTGGCCCATCGCCGTGAGCGACAGCTTCATCCGCTGCTTGACCTGCGAGCTGGTCAGCACGCCCCGCTTCGAGTCGAAGAGGAACCTGGCGGAGTTCTCCTGCTCCTCGACGTTCGCCTGCACCTGAGCGTTGGGCGCCGGTTCAATCTTGACGTCCAGGGCGGCGTCGATCTGCTCCAGGCCAGGGGTCGGGGCGTCGACCGCGGCGGGGCCGGCGTAGGTGTAGAGGGTGTCGATGGTCATCTTGCCCACGACCGGGGTGTCGACCGTCTTGGTCGCCGTCCAGGTCTTGCCAGGGGTCAGGGCCTCGGCGGGGAAGACGATCGAGCCCTGCGAGGCCATGTTCTTGAAGGTCTCCTCCGAGAACAGCCCGCCCACCGCCTGGCCGTTGGGCCCGGGCATCTTGAGCGCCTGGAGCAGTCGGTCGGAGACCGTCACGTCGCTCACCTCGCCACGGGGTGACATGGTCAGCTCGATCGGCAGGCCGACAATGCCCTTGATCATCTTCGCGATCCCGAGCATCGATCCGGCCGGCTCGGCGCTGAGCTTGCTGTCGAACTCGAAGCGGCTGCCGTTCGGGCCGTCCATGTACATCCGCATGCGATCGATCGTCTGGGCGATCCGGGCCGAGCCGTCCTCCTTCACCGACTTGACCTCCCAGGTCATGTCGATCAGCTGCTTGAGGCTGGTCTCGACCGTGTTGCCCTGGATCGTCAGGCGGGTCTTGGTTTCCTGCTGCGTCGCGTAGGGGAACTTCTGTCCCTGGGCGAACTTCCAGCGCAGCTCCGCCTGCGGGGCGGTCTGGGCCGTGGCCAGGCCGGGGGTCACCAGCGCGAGCAGGGCGAAGAGGTGGAGCGTGTGGCGGGGCCTCATGGCAGGTCGGTCCTCGGTCGATCGGGTCGGAGCGACGGGCGCGGGCGGTCGCGCGCTGCGGGATCGTCGCCGGCGGATCGGCTCCGCGTCAGTCTGGCACAGGCCCCGCCGCTCGACAAGCCACCGCAACCGTCAGAACCGGCCGCCGCCCTTGCCGCTCGGGCTCAGATCCGCCGCGCCAGGAGCGCGGTGGCCGCCACGATGCCAGGGCCGCCGTAGCAGATCAGGGTGGCCGGTCGCGGGCCCGGGGGTTTGAGCTCGCGCCGCAGCGCCTCGGGGGTCAGGTCGAGGCCCCGCACCTTGATCTCCAGCGGTCCGAGCCCGCGCTCGGCGACCAGCCGCCGGAGCCGCTTGCGGTCCACCGGCTGTTGCTCCTCCACCGCGAAGCCCGCCAGCCACGGCGAGTCCACCAGCGTGTCGGAACTGAGCAGATCCACGCCGGGCGCCAGCCTGGCCAGGCCGTGGGCCAGCGCGAAGCCGTCGAGCAGGCCGGCCCGGACGAGCGCCGGGTCGGGATCGAAGACGAACGCCAGCGGACCCGCGATCGTGGCCCGACCTTCCGACGGTCCGTCGCCGTCGGTCCAGGTCGCGCCCGAGGGCAGGGCGGTCGCCCGCCGACGGCAGGTCGTGCGGTCACCGAACCAGGCGGTGACCTCCTTGCATTCGCCGCGGAGGCTCACCAGCTCGAACTCGAAGCGATCGGCCGGCAGCGCGCTGGCGAAGTCGCTCGCCGGGCTGAGCTTGAAGGCACCACCACGGGCCGTGACCGCCAGGTCGAGCAGGCAGCCGAGTCCGGGGCTGTAGTCCTCCACCCGACGCGCCCTCGGCGAGGGTCCCGCGCGGCGGTCGGGGTCGACGTGCACGCGGAACCCGGCCGGCGTCGCAAACCGCTCCGCCCGCGCCCGCACCGGGAGGACGCGATCACCCACCCCGTACGCCCTGGCGTTCCAGGCGATCCGGGGCGGCATGGCCGGGTCCAGATCCACGGCGATCACCCGGCCCGCGGTTGCCGCCAGCGCGGCCGCATCGCCGCCGAGGCCGGCGCACAGGTCCACCACCCCGGCGCCCTCGAATCGCCGAGCCTTGTGGCGGGCGACCATCTCGGGGGTCGCCTGCTCGAGCCCCACCGGCGTGAGCCAGAGCGAGCCGGCTCGCTCGAATTTCTCGGCGCCCCGGCGCCGGCAGCCGGCCAGGCGCACGGCGGCCGCCACGCGTTCAGCGGTGGTCCGCCGGCGCCAGGCCGCGAGCTGCGACGGGCCCGGCTCGGGGGCCCGAGCCACGTCGGCGAGCAGTTGCTCGCCCTCGGTGGTCTCCAGCACCCAGCGCTCGGCTGTCAGGTCTGCCTCGCTCGTCGGCCGCATCGCGCCAGGGCCCTCGCCTCGTCAGCCACCCCCCCGGACGGCTAGAATACCCGATCACCACCGGACGGGACCCGGAGCGCAGCGTCCGGTGGTCCTTCGGGGTGCGAAGCCCTCGGGTCGGCCGGGCCATCCGCCGGGTCGTTTCGGGGCCGGGCGGGACCGGTTTGAGCCGATCAGGCCCGCCGGGCGGGCGGGGAGCGGGATGTCGTGATCGATCCGAGCGAGGCCGACCTGGACTTCGAGGCCCCTGACCTGGCCGGGCCGGCGCCCACCCACTGGCCGGCGCCGCCGGAGATCGCCCGCACCCCGCTGAGCCTGGGCGGCGTGCCCATGCCGTCCCGCTTCTTCCTCGCCCCCCTGGCTGGTTACACGAGCTGGTCGTTCCGCGTCTCGGTCCGGGAGAACGGCGGCGTCGGGCTGGTGACCACCGACCTGGTCAACGCCCGGTCGCTGATCGAGAACCGCCGGCGCTCGCTGGAGCTGACCGAGACCAGCCCGGACGACCGGCCGATCGCGATCCAGCTCTACGGCCACGTCCCCTCGGAGATGAGCGAGGCCGCCCGCCGGGTGGTCGACCTGGGAGCGACCCTGGTCGACATCAACATGGGCTGCCCGGTCCGCAAGGTGGTCAAGTCGGGCGGCGGCTCGGCCCTCATGTGCGACACCTTCAACGCCACGAAGCTCGTCGAGTCGGTGGTGCAGGCGGTGTCCGTCCCGGTGACGGTCAAGATGCGGCTGGGCTGGGACAGCGAGACGCCGACGGCCCCCGAGCTGGCCCGGTCGTTCGAGCAGATCGGCGTGGCCGCGGTGATCATCCACGGCCGGACCCGGGGTCAGGGGTTCCGCGGGGCGGTGAGCCATGACGGCATCCGCGACGTGGTGCAGGCCGTCCAGACGATGGCCGTGGTGGGCAACGGCGACGTGCGGACGCTGGCAGAGGCCGAGCGGATGTTCCGCGAGACTGGCTGCGCCGCCATCTCGATCGGCCGCGGTGCGCTGGGCAACCCGTTTCTGTTCCGCCAGCTCGACAGCTGGGCCCGCACCGGCGACCCGGGGCCGGACCCGACCTTCGACGAGCGGCTCGACATGATGGCGCGGCACTTCCACCGCCTCGTCGAGCGCCGCGGCGATCACTACGCGTGCCTCCAGTTCCGCAAGACCTTGAAGTGGTACAGCCACTTCACGCGGATGCCGAAGCCGCTGTACCACCGGCTGATCAACCTTCCCGAGCCGGGCACGTTCGACGCCGTGCTCGCCGAGCTGCGCCGGTGCGGCCCGTCGTCGCCGCTGCCGGGACACTTCGACCCGAGGGTGCCGGTGCCGTCGGGACCGATCGATCGCTGGTGAACCCGCCTCGGCGTCCCTCCCTCTCCAACCGGTCGGTGCCGTCATGACGACCTCGCCCCCGCTGGCCGCCCCCCACCTCACCGAGGGCGCCCCTCCGCACCGCGGGCCGGCCAGCCGGCTGGTCGCGATCCGGCTCCGGTACCGGTTCACGCTGCTGCTGATCACGTTCGTGCTGATCCTGCTGATCGGCCCGCCGCTGGCGATCGCCGAGCCGGGCCGCATCCCGCTGAACCTGCTGACGGTCGCCCAGATCGGGGTGGTGGCCTGGGCGGCCGCGCAGACGCGGCGCACCCGCCTCCTGATGTCGGTGCTGCTCCCTCTGGCCCTGGGCGCCAGCCTGGCCCAGACGCTGGGGGCGGGCCTGACCTTGTCGCTGCTGGCGACGGCCCTGGACTCGCTGGTCGTCGCGATCGCGATCCTCCAGATCCTCCGCTGGTCGCTGCGGCAGCAGCAGGTGACCGTCGAGGCGGTGCAGGCGTGCATATGCGCCTACCTGCTCATCGGCCTCTGGTTCACCTACGCCTACGCGGCGACCGAGGCGCTCTGGCGGGGGTCGATCCTCGACCGGGGTGAACTGCTCGCCGATCTGGGCGGCGGCACGCACCCGATCCACCGGTATCTCTCGCTGCACTACTTCAGCTACTCAACGCTGACCACCCTGGGCTACGGCGACATCCTCCCGGTCCACCCACTGGCACGCTCGCTCACGGCCATCGAGGCCCTGGTCGGCCAGGCGTACATGGCCACGCTGGTCTCATTCATCGTGGGCGTGTACATCAGCGACCAGGCCCGTCGTCGCGACGATGCCCGGCACTCCGGGGCCAGCGACGAGGTCGGCGTCGACCGGGGTCCGTGACGGGACGACCGGCCCGGCAGAACGGAAGCTGTGCACCAGCAGGGAGGTCCATCCCCGGGTCCGACCTGGTGCCCGTCAGTGGCCGAATTTCCACCAGCCGGGCCGGAACCCTCGCCGCCGACCGGAGCCGGCCCACCGTTCCGGCCAGGGGGCATCCGGGCCCTCATTCGCCGCCGGGCAGGCCTGCACCTGGACCGTTCTGCCCTTGACCGCCACGAAGGTGGCCCGATCGGCCTCGCCGCTGGCCCTCAGCCGCTCGTACCGCTCGACCGTCGGTCGATGGCACGCGTGGACCGTGGTGAACCCCACCCGGGCCAGCAGGTTGAACAGCGACGGCCGGGTGAGCCAGAAGCTCTGGAGGTTGTCCACCGACGAACCGAGCGCCCGCATGCGCTGCTCCGGGGTGGAGTCGGGGCGGTGCTCGGCATAGCGATGGCCCCAGTACCGGGTCCCCGCGTCGTCGACCGCCGTCTCCGCGACCGAGCTCACGTGCGTGTCCAGGATCAGCAGGCGATCGCAGACCTCGGCGAGCCGCTCCGTGAAGCGGAACAGGTCGGGGGCGTCCAGGTGGTAGTAGAGTCCCAGGCAGAGCACCACGTCGAACGTGCCGAACCGCTCGGCGGTGAGGTTCCGGACGTCGTCGCGGATGACCTCCAGGTTCACCAGTCCCAGGGCCTCGCGCGCGAAGCGGGCCTTGGCCGCGTTGGCCTCGCGCCCCTCGATGGCGACGACCGTCGCCCCCTGGAGCGCCAGCTCCAGCCCGTACAGGCCTTCGAGGCACGCCAGGTCGAGGACCCGGAGCCCCTCGAAGGGCCGACCGGTCAGGTCGGCGATCATCTGGAGGATCCGCCGGAGCTTGACCTCCGCGCCGGTGACCGCGTCGGGGGCGATGGTGTACGAGCCGTCGGGGAGCCGGAGGTTGTGGTTCGTCCAGCCACCGAACTCCGCGATGATCGCCGCCTTCCGCCGCTGGATCTCGTCCGGAGCGTCCAACCATCCACCCTGCTTCTGGGAGTCGAGCACCGGCCCGCGCCATGGGCGTCACGATCCAGCGGGCACGCGGTCAGGGTGCGGGCTGCGGAGCCGGTCGACTCCAGAGACGCTCCAGCAGGGCGAACGACTCGGGGTCGTGCCGCCGGAGTTCCTCGCGTCCGTAGGGGAAGAAGTCGTTGGAGCCGAAGTACGCCTCGCTGAGCTCGGCGAAGAACTCGGGCGGGTTGGTCAGGGCATAGGCCCGCTTCGAGCCGCCGCGCACGTGGGCCACGTCGTCGTAGAGGCCCGCCTGCCGCACCCGCTTCAGCGCGGCGACGACCTCGGGCTGGTCGTAGCCCAGCACGCGGTCGTGGTAGCCGTGGGCCAACTCGTGCAGGACCATCGAGGGCTGATCCTTCGACCAGTCAACGAACCGGCGCGCGTTGCCGAGCTCGACGGCGCGGGCCTTGTCGGGATTGAAGCCGTTGGTGACGAGCCAGTCGCGGCTCGGGTGATACTCGGCGCACGGGGCATGGCCGTCGTCGACCCCGAGCCAGATCGGCACCCGCCGCAGCTCGGCCAGGGCCGGCGCGGGGATCGCAACGCTCACCTCGCGCAGCTTCGCCTCCAGCAGCGGCAGGGCCTCGCGACCCAGGTCGGCCTGGTCACCATCGGCCAGCAGCCGACGGTTGACCCGCACGGTCCAGCCGTCGACGGTCCGGGTGTCGTACTGGGCAGTCGGCACGAACGGCCTCGGCTCGTCGGCCATCGCCAGGGGGAGGAACAGCACGCCGAGGGCCGCGGCCAGCAAGGGGAGGCGCGTCATGCCAGGATCTCCCTGACGACCTCGCCGGCGACGTCGGTGAGGCGGAAGTCGCGGCCGTTGTAGCGGTAGGTCAACTTCGTGTGTTCGAGGCCGAGCAGGTGCAGGATGGTCGCGTGCAGGTCGTTGACGCTCACGCGGTCGATGACCGCCTTGTGGCCGAACTCGTCGGTCTCGCCGTGGTGGACGCCGCCCTTGACGCCGCCGCCGAAGAACCAGGTAGTGAAAGCGTGCGGGTTGTGGTCGCGGCCGGTGGAGCCCTTCTGGCAGATGGGGAGGCGGCCGAACTCGCCGCAGCAGACGACGAGGGTGTCGTCGGCCAGGCCGCGGGCCTTGAGGTCGGTCAGGAGCGCGGCGATCGGCTGGTCGGTCTCCAGGCCGAAGCCGGCGTGGTTCTTGATGATGTCGGAGTGGCCGTCCCAGCTCCGCTCGTTCTCCATGCCGCCGCTGTAGATCTGCACGAACCGCACGCCACGCTCGACGAGCCGGCGGGCCATCAGGCACTGGCGGGCGAAGTGGCCGCACTTCGGGTTGTCGAGGCCGTAGAGGTCGCGCACGGCCGGGCTCTCGCCGTGCTCGACGTCGAGCGCCTCGGGCGCTGACATCTGCATGCGGTAGGCCAGCTCGAACGCCTCGATGCGGGCCGCCAGCGAGGCCTCGCCGGGGTGCTGCTCCTGGTCGGCGCGGTTCAGGGCGCGGAGCAGTTCGAGCTGCGAGCGCTGCTGCGGGTCGCTGAGCTGGCCGGCGCGGGCGAGGTTGTCGATCGGCGGGCCCTGGCCGTTGAGCGCGGTGCCCTGGTAGACGCCGGGCAGGAACCCGCTGCCCCAGTTCTGCGAGTGCCCCTTGGGCAGGCCGCGCCCGAGGGTGTCGTACATCACCACGAAGCCGGGCAGGTCCTGGCTCTCCGAACCCAGGCCATACGTGACCCAGGCCCCGACGCACGGGAACCCCATGCGGCTGAAGCCGGTGTTGATCTGGAACAGGGCCGGCGAGTGGTTGTTCGTCTCGGTGTAGCAGGAGTGGATGAACGCCATGTCATCCACGTGCTTCGCCAGGTTCGGGAAGATCTCCGAGACCCAGGCGCCCGACTGGCCGTGCTGCGCGAACTTGAACGGCGACTTCATCAGGGGGCCGACCTGGTCGACGAAGAACCCGGTGTTCTTGTCGAACCCGGGCAGCTCCTTGTCGTGCCACTCGGTGAGCTTCGGCTTGTGGTCCCAGGTGTCGACCTGGCTCGGGCCGCCGTTCTTGAACACCCAGATGACCGACTTCGCCTTCGTGGGGAAGTGCCCGGCACGGGCGGCCATCGGGTTCAGGTTCCGGTCGGCGGTGTCGGCCGCGGCGGCCGGCAGCAGCAGGCCCTGGCGCTCGAGCAGGCCGGCCAGCGCCAGCATCCCGAACCCCGAGCCCGCCTGACGCAGGAACGCCCGGCGGCTGTCGAACGTGGGCGTCGGCGGCGCGAACCAGTGCGGTAGCTGGGACATGATGACGACGACCTCATGCGGGAACGGGGCGGCTCGAACCGTCGGCGGCACACCCGAGCGGGCAGGCCTGGCGGCGCTCACTCGATGAAGACGAACTCGTTGAGGCTGTACAGGACCTGGCAGAAGTCCGTCCAGGCGGGCGCAATGCCGTCGGCGTGACCGGCCTCGCGGTGGGAGACGGTCTGGCGGTCGAGGAACATCCGCGCGTCGGCCCGCTCGCGATCGGTCGGGGCCCGACCCAGGGCCAGCACGTACGCGCGGTCGATCGCGAGCGTCCGGGCCGTCTCGGTGGCATCGGCCGGACGGACGCGATCGGCGAAGCCCGCGGCCCACTCGCGGACGTGCGGGCTGTTGAGCAACAGCAGCGACTGCGGCGCCACGGTGGTCGCGGCCCTCACGGCGATCGGCACCAGCGCGTCGGGGGCGTCGAACAGGGTGAGCATGGGGATCAGGTGGCTGCGCTTGATCGTGAAATAAATGCTGCGGCGCCGCATCGACTCCTCGAGCGAGCCGGGCCCGTACATGCGGGGGTCGAGCAGGCCGGAGACGCTGAGCATGGCGTCGCGGATCGGCTCGGCCTCCAGGCGACGACGCTCCTGGCGGCCATAGAGCCGGTTCTCGGGGTCGGCCGAGGCGTGCGCGGGGTCGAGCTTCGAGCCCTGGCGGTAGGCCTGGCTGGTCAGGATCAGCTCGTGGATCGGCCGGGTGCGCCAGCCCTGGCGGATGAGCTCGCGGGCCAGCCAGTCGAGCAGCTCGGGGTGCGAGGGCGGCGAGCCCTGGGTACCGAAGTCGCTGGGGGTGCTCACGATCCCCTTGCCGAAGTGGTGCTGCCAGATCCGGTTCACCGCCACCCTGGCGAGCAGTTGCCCGGCGCCGTGGTCGACGTCGGTCATCCACTCGGCCAGGTTGCGGCGGCGGTACGACGTCCGCCAGCCCTCCGGCGGCGGGGCTTGCCAGCGGGCTTCCTCCTCGGCGCTGTCGGTGAAGACCTGCAAGAAGCCGGGCTTCGCCTCGCTTTCCTTCTGATTCGGGTCGCCGCGGCGGAGGACGTGCGTCTTCTCGAGGAAGTCGCCGCCCTGGGTGTGCAGGCGGACGGCGGGCAGGCCCTCGGTGCTGACGAGCGCCTTCACGCCCGCCGGCTTCGGCATGGTGGCGGCGTGGTCGTCGATCGCCTTCTTGAGGGCCCGCCACTGGGGGTCGATGGTCCGGTACCACGCCAGCAGCGCCGCCGTCTGCTCGGGCGTCCGCTCGGCGGCCGGCCGCGCCAGCACCTCGCGGGCGGCCGGGGGCACGCCGTCGCCATCGAGGCCGACGGGGCGGCGGGCGTCGGTGGCCGAGAGCCGCAGGCGACCGATGTTGTGGCCGGTGTTGTTGTTGAACTCGAGCGTGAAGGTGAGCGTGGCGCCCGAGTCGGTGCGGGTGTCGGAGCCGAGTTCGAAGACCGCCGCGTGATCCTTGCCGAACTGCGGATCGACGGCCCACGCCGACTTCGGGTCGGCGTCCACCACGGCGGCCACCGGCAGGCCGGCCTGCTCGAAGCTCGCCTTGGGGTTGATCAGGCTCGGCTGGGTGGTCGCGCCGATGCCGTAGCGCGGGCCGACCTTGAGCGTCAGGTTCGTGAGCGCGAAGTTCCCGTTGCCCGCGCGACCCGGCCCGCCGGCGACCAGCGACGGGTCCGCCAGCGCCTCGACCTTGATGGCGGTGATCTCGGCCAGGTCGATCGCCGCGGTGATCGTGTACGTGTCGAAGTCGGCGTTCTTCCCCTCGACCCGCAGCGAGCCGTCCGGCAGCTTGGCGAAGCTCGCACCGCCGCTGGACTTCATCGCGGAGGGGTCCAGAACCACCCAGCGCGGCGTGGTCGTGTCCTGACCCCGCTGCTGCTCCCAGGCCGCCAGCCGGCCGGGCAGCTGCTCGGCCTCGTCCTTCGCCAGCGCCGCCAGATAGGGCTGGTGCTCGGCCTCGTACTTGGCCAGCGCCTTCGCGTGGGCCTCGGGGTCGCCGGGTAGCTCGACCTCGCTGCGGACGGTGGTCGTGAAGGTGCTGATCAGCCGGTAGTAGTCGTTGGCCGGGATCGGGTCGAACTTGTGGTCGTGGCAGCGGGCGCAGCCGATCGTCAGGCCGAGGAAGGCCGTGCCGGTGGTCGCGATCATGTCATCGAGCTCGTCGTACCGCTCCTTCTCGACCTGGTTGGCGGTGATCTGCGTGCTGTGCGTGCCGGCGGCCAGGAACCCGGTCGCCTTCAGCGCCAGCGGGTCATTGGGGGCGTACTCGTCGCCGGCGAGCTGCCACTTCACGAACTGGTCGAACGGCAGGTCGCGGTTCAGGGCCTCGATCAGGAAGTCGCGGTAGTGGTAGGCGGTCGGGCGGTCATAATCGTGCTCGAAGCCGTGGCTCTCGGCGAACCGGGCCAGGTCCAGCCAGTGCCGCGCCCAGCGCTCGCCGAACTGCGGGCGGTCGAGCAGCCCCTTCATCAGCCGGTCGTACCAGTCGGCCCCCGCATCGGCCTCGATTGCCGCCAGCTCCTCGGGCGTCGGGGGCAGGCCGATCAGGTCGAAGAACAGCCGGCGGGCGAGCACCCGGCGCGACGGCTCGGCGGTGAACCCGATGCCCGCCGGCTCCAGCTTCGCCAGCAGGAACCGGTCGATCGGGTTGGCCACGGCGCCGGCGGCCACGGCCGGCGGCTCGACGGTCGCCAGCGGCTGGAAGGCCCAGTGCTTCCGCTCCTCGGAGAGGTTGATCGTCCGCTTGGGCTTCGGTCCGGCGGCGGCGGCCGTCTGGTTGCGAGGGTCGGGCGCCCCGCGGCGGACCCAGTCGGCGAGGACGGCGACCTCGGCCTCGGGCAGCTTCCCCTTCGGCGGCATCTTGAGGACGGCGTCCTCGTAGCTCAGGCCCTGGATCAGCAGGCTGTCCTCGGGCTTGCCCGGCTCGATCACCGGGCCGCTGTCGCCCCCCTTTTCCCAGCCGGCCTTCGAGTCGAGCAGCAGGCCGCCGCGCACCGTCTTGGAGCCGGCCGAGTGGCACTCGTAGCAGCGCTCGACCAGGATCGGCCGCACCTTCGACTCGAAGAAGGCGACGTCGTCGGCCTTTGGCTCCTCGGCGTGCAGCACGCTGAGCGGCAGCGCGGCCAGGAGCCAGAGCACCGCGAGAGTGCCGGCGCGGGGGGTGGCTCGGAGCATGGTCCGGTTCCTCGGGGGCGGGTCGCGCGAGGGCAGGGGGGCGGGCATCCGGGACGGATGGCGGGGGAGCGATTGCATTATAGCGCCGGGAGCCCGCGATTGCATCGGCCGACAGCGGCCGGGGCGCTCAGGCGAACAGCGCCTCGATCGGTCGGCCCTCGGAGAGCCGGAAGGGCCGGTTCTGGGCGTCCCAGACCTCGCTGGAGGGGTCGATCCCGAACCGCCAGAAGATCGTCGCCGCCAGATCAGCCGGGGTGACCGGGTCGGAGGAGGGATAGGCCCCGATCCGGTCGCTGGCCCCGTGCACGGCCCCACCCCGGACCCCGCCACCGGCCAGCACGGCGCTGTAGCACGAGCCCCAGTGGTCGCGGCCGCCGTCGGCGTTGATCCGCGGCGTGCGGCCGAATTCGCCCAGGCCGACCACGAGCGTGCTCTCCAGGAGGCCGCGGGCATCGAGGTCCTCGACGAGCGCGGACAGGCCCCGATCGGCCTGGGGCAGCAGGAACCGCTTGTGCTGGCTGAAGCACTTGAAGTGGGCGTCCCAGTTCTGGCCCTGCTGGCGGTAGTCGTACACCGTCACGAAGGGCACACCGGCCTCGACCAGCCGGCGCGCCAGGAGCAGGTTCTGGCCCCGCATCTGCCGCCCCTGGCCCAGCTCGGCGCCATTGCCGCCGCCGCCCCCCTCACCGCTCGCGGACGGAGCGGCGTCGTAGCCGTAGCGGAGCCGCAGGCGGGGGTCCTCCCGCTCCAGGTCGAGGGCCCGCCGCACGGGTTCCGAATCGAGCAGGGAGAACGCCCGCTCGTACTGCCGGGCCATCCGGTCGGCGCCCGCGATCGGGCCCGGCCAGGCCGTCGCGTCGTCGAGCCGCCCCAGCAGCGTCCGCCGCAGCGCCCGGCGATCGGTCGTGAGCCCCTCGGGCCGCTCCAGCAGCGCCACACGGTAGCGGCCCTGCTCGGGGTCGACCTCGATCCGGAACGGGTCGTAGGCCGAACCGAGAAACCCGCCGCCCTGGCACGGGACCTCGACGACGTTCCGGAACGACCCCGGCACGGCGGCAGACGGGACGGTCAGGCCACGGCCCCGCAGGGCGTGACCGACCACTCCGCCCAGGCTCGGGAAGATCTGCGGCGAGGCGTTGAACAGCTCGCGATCGCCGGTCGGTGGCGGCCGGCCGGTGAAGGTCTCGATCGACGCCGGGTCGTGCAGCGAGTTGGGGTGGTGCAGGCTCCGGATCAACGCCAGCTTGTGCATCAGCCGCGCCGTCAGCGGCAGGTGCTCGGAGACCGACACCCCCGGCACGCTGGTCGCGATCGCCCGGAACTCGCCACGGATCTCGGCCGGGGCGTCGGGCTTGGGATCGAACGTGTCGAGGTGGCTGGGGCCGCCGTAGTAGAAGATCAGGATACAGGCCCGGATCGGCGGCCGGGCCATCGGCAGCGGGCGGGCCTCGGCGCTCGCGTCGAGCAGGCCGCCCAGGTCGAGCCCCAGCCCGCTCAACGCCGCCGCTCCGGCTCCGAGACAGCCGCGCCGCGACCATCCACCGCCGCTGGAGGGAGCCTGGATCTGCATCGCGGCCTCCCCGCGGGCGGGTGAACTGGACCAGGATTGTCAGGGCGTGCCGGGACCATCCCCGGCACCCCTCACTTCGCGTCCTTGGGCGGCTCCGGGGTGAGCTGCGTGATCCGGACGTGGCCGTCGTGGTGGGCCGTGGCGACGCGGAGACCGTCGACGGAGACGTCCAGCCCGCGCGCCGTGTTCTTGAGGTTCAGGGTGGCGAACTCGTTCGCCTCGCCGGGCTTGTAGAACCAGAGGTGACCGCCGCCGGTGCCGCCGCTGGCCTGCACATAGTCGCCATTGGGCAGGAACTTCACGCCCCAGCCCACACCCTTGATGTCGGCCTTGGGGCGGGCGAGCACCTTCTCGCTACCGGCCTTCCAGTCGAAGACGACCACGGCCGGATTGCTGACGGCCCCCAGCGGGTTCGACGCTTCGATCAGGCCCGAGCAGACCAGCCACTGGGCGTCGGGGCTGAGGGCGAAGTCGCGCACCCCGCCGTAGTCGACGCCCTGGCCGCCCTCGTACTTGTAGAGCTTGGCGGCGTCGAGCCGGCGGATCTCCTTGCGGGTCGCCAGCTCCCACTCGACGACCCGACCGAACAGGTCGGCCGTCAGGAGCGTCTTGCCCCCGGGAGGGAACAGGACGCGGTACACCGGCCGCTCGTGGCCGGGCAGCTCCGCAATCTGGGATCCATCGGCCACCGACCAGAGCCGCACCAGCCGGTCGTTGCCGCAGGTGGCGACCGTGGCGCCGTCGGGGCTCACGACCAGGTGGTTGATCCAGCCGGAGTGGGCCTGGATCGTCCGCGACGGGGCCGGGGCCTCGGCGCCCGCCGGCCACCAGAAGAGGCGGCCGTCGGCGGCGCCGCTCAGGAGCGTGGCGCCGTCGGGCGTCACGTCGAGGGCGAGCACCCAGCTCTCATGACCCTTGAGCTCGACCTCGGCCTTGGTGGCCAGGTCCCAGCGGCGAATCGTCTCGTCCTCGGAGCCGGCGAAGACGAACTTGCCGCTGGGATCGAGCCGAACGCAGATCAGCGGCCGCTTGTGCGCCAGGTCGAGAGCCACATGCGCCTTGGACGGGTCGGCGGCCGGCTTGTCGTCGCGGGGGGGCCTCATGCGAGCAGGTCCGTGATGGCCCGCGCGGTGGGGTCGGCGAGCTGGACGGGTCGGCCGTTGGCCTCGAAGTCGAACGTGGGGTCGAGCCCGACGGCCCGCAGGTAGGTGTGGAACAGGTGGCCGGCGCCCACCTGGCCGTCCTTGACCTCGGTGCCCTTGGCGTCGGTGCTGCCGAACACCTGGCCATGCTTGAGGCCGGCGCCGGCCAGGGCGATCGACCAGCACTTGTCCCAGTGGTCGCGGCCGTACAGGTAGTTGATCCCCGGCGTACGCCCGAACTCGGACATGACGATCACGAGCGTGTGGTCGAGCATGCCGCGGCTGGCCAGGTCGTCGAGCAGGTTCGAGAAGCCCTGGTCGAACTCGGCGAGCTGTTCCAGATGGAACGAGAAGTTCTCATTGTGGGTGTCGTAGTTCGAGTGCGTCACCTGCACGAAGTTGCAGCCGGCCTGGAGCAGGCGGCGGGCGAGCAGGCAGTGGCGGCCGAAATCGTGCTTGCCGTAGCGCTCGTGGTCGGGGCCCGGCTCCTTGGTGACGTCGAAGACCTCCTTGCGCTCCATCAGCAAGCGAGCCTGCTCGTAGGTGGTCGTGTAGGCCTCGGTCTCGGCGGTGCGGCGGCGGGCGGCGAAGCGATCATTCTGGCGGCAGCGGAACGCGTGTCGCGCCGCGTCGGCGGCCTCGTTGACCGAGCCGGGGCGGTCCATGTTGCTCGGCATGTTGCCGTTGCCGAGGTACAGGGCGCCGTACTTCGGGCCCAGGAACGCGGCCTCGGCCCCGCCGCGACCACCGCCACCGGGGGTGATCGAGATGTAGCCGGGAAGGGGGTCATTCTCGGGGGCCAGGTAGCGGGCCATCACCGATCCGAGGTGCGGGTAGTCGAGGCCGGGGCTCTGGCCGCGGCCGGTCATCATGAGGTACTGGCCCTTGCCGTGGTCCCCCATGGTCTCCTTGCTGGTGTTCAGGCCGCGGACCAGGCTGATGTGGTGCATCAGCTTGGCCGTCTGCGGCAGCAGCTCGCCGATGCGGATGCCGGGCACCGAGGTCTCGATGTCGCGGAACGGGCCGCCGGTCTCGGTGTGCGGCTTCGGGTCCCACATCTCGAGCTGGCTGGCGCCGCCGGCGAGCCAGATCACCAGCACCTGCTTCTGGTTGGCCGCCATCTGGGCCGCCACCGCCGGGCGGACGAACTGCGAGAGCCCGAACCCCGCGCCCAGGCCCATGCCGGCGGCGAGCCCGCCGAGGAACTGGCGCCGCGAGAGGCCGTGCTCGGTCGAGCCACAGGCGTATTCGCACTTCATCGCGTTTGCTCCACGGGCGGGGAATGGGGCGGGAGGCAGGCAGTCGTCAGCATGCGGGCAGGCGGTGAGGCAGGCGGAGGGCAGGTCGGCGCGGTCGTCAGTTTCGTGGCAGAGCAGGCGACAGCATACCGGCAACCGGTCAGTGGTTGAACCGGAACTCGGACGAGGTAAGCAGGGCCCAGGCCAGCTCCTGGATCGCCTGCGGGCGATCGGCGGTGCGGGCCTCGAGGTACTGGCTCACCTCCGAGCGCTCCTCGGGGGTGGGCCGGCGGGTCAGGGTGGCCAGGTACAGCTCCTCGGCCAGGGCGCCGGAGTCGGTCAGCTTCGCCAGCCGCGCGGCCAGGTTCTCGCCCGATGGGGCCAGCCAGCTCCGTAGCGGCTCGCCGTTGGCCAGCATCAGCGCCTGGTCGACGGTCGCCTGGGTGCCGTCCTCGGCCACGCCCACGACACCGAAGAGCCCCACGAAGCTGCCCAGGCTGGGTGTGAGCTGCTCGTGGAGTCGCTGCACCTGCAAGTCGGTCGCGATCGACTGCCGCGCGGGGGACGTGGCGACGATGGCCGCCAGCTTCGGGTCGGCGGTCAGCACCTGGTTGCGGATCATGGTCTTGTAGTTCGCGACGACCCCGGTCGCCTGCATCACGCTCCAGCCGAGCTGCTCGGGCGAGAGCGGCTTGAGGGCGGCCACGGCGAAGTGCTCCGGCGCGGCCTGCTCGGGGCTCATGCCCGGCGGGGGCTCGCTGGAGCGGCCGTAGGCCCGGGTCAGGGCCAGCTCGCGGATCAGGTGCCGGACGTCGTAGCCGCTCGCGACGAACTCGGCCGCGATCAGGTCGAGCGCCTCGGGCACCGAGGGGGGATTTTCACCGTGGTGCAGGTCGAGCGGGTGCACCAGCCCACGCCCCATGACCAGCGACCAGACCCGGTTGGCGCCGTTGCGGGCGAAGTCGGGAACGTCGGTGGCGGCGAGCTTGCCGGCGAGCTGGGTGCGGCGGCTGTAGCGGGGGATCGAGCGGACCTTGTCGCCGGGATAGACCCAGTACTCGTCCCCCTTGGCCGGCGCGGTCTCGGGCAGCTCGGGGCCGTCCAGCACCCGGGGGCCGGTCTGGTGGGTGATTCCCTTCTTGAAGACCGAGCTGAACGACACGTCGCCGTCGGCCTTCTCCGACAGCCCCGCCTTGCCGGCGGCGTCGAGCACCAGCGCCGTCCGGTTGTAGAAGGCGAACAGGCCGTGATAGTGGGCCTGCTTGTAGTCGTCGATCAGCGGATGGTCGTGGCACTGCGCGCACTGCAGGTCGCGTCCCAGGAACAGCCGGCCGACGTCGCGAACCATCAGCCCGGGTTCCCCCTCGCGGTCGAGCGCGAACCGTGCCGGCGCACGTCGCGCGGGCTCGGGCTCGGTGCCGTCGGCGGCGAGGATCTCCCGGACCAGGACGTCGTAGCGCTTGTTGCTGGCGAACGACTCCCGGAGGTACTCGCGCCAGTCCCGCACCGGCACGTGCTTCTCGGGCCGACGCTCCATCAGCATCACGTCGAAGGCCGCCGCCAGCCGGCGGGCGTACTCGGGTGAGTCCAGGAGCCGGTCGATCAGCCGGGCCCGCTTGTACGGCGACGGGTCGTCGAGGAACGCCCGAGCCTCGTCGGCCGTCGGGATCATCCCGGTCAGGTCGAGGCAGGCGCGCCGCAGGAACTCGGCGTCCGCCGCCGGCGCCGCCACCTGGCCACCCGCCGCCGACTCGATCGCGCGGTCGAGCCGCTCGTGCAGCGGCGCCGGCTCGTCGGCACCGGCGAGCCCCGGGACCGCGAACAGCAAGAGCAGGGCCCAGGTCGGGCGTCGTGACGAGTTCGTGCCAGGGGTGCTCATCGAGGACGTGCCTCATCCGGGCCGCAACGGCTTCCGGCCGCGGCCCGAGGACCGGAACCGGGCGAAACGTTTGTTAAACATAGACCGGTCCCGGTGCGGGAGGCAACCGCAATCTGGTCGGCCGTCGCGGGGAGGGCCCGGTCGTGCGGGGGCGGGGGAAACCGGTTGTGGCCGGAACCGGGCCGGCTTAGGATCGATCCCGCCCGCGACCCGGCTCGTCCGAGCCCCTGCCCCGACCCCTCCGACCCGAGGCCTTCCCCATGGCGCTGCCCGATTCCCCGCCCGACCGGACCCTGTCGCGCCGCTCGCTGCTCCGCGCCGGCGCCGCCACCGCGATCGGCCTGAACTTCGGGGTCTGGACCCGCCGCGCCCCGGGTGCCTCGCGGTGGCCGAGCGAGAAGCTCCGCATCGGCGTCATCGGCGTGGCCCACCGGGCCGAGGCGAACATCGACGGGGTCAAGGGCGAGGACATCGTCGCGCTCTGCGACATCGACGAGAACTACCTGAACCGCGCCGCCGAGGAGTTCCCGAAGGCGGCGAAGTTCGCCGACTTCCGCAAGCTGCTCGACGACGTGAAGGGCCTGGATGCCGTCGTCGTCAGCACCGCCGACCATGCGCATGCTCCAGCGACCGTCTCGGCCATGCGCCGCGGGCTGCACGCCTACTGCGAGAAGCCGCTGTCGCACTCGATCCACGAGGCCCGCGTCGCCGCCCAGGTGGCGAAGGAGCAGGGGGTCGCGACCCAGATGGGCACGCAGATCCACTCGACCGACAACTACCGCCGCGTGGTCGAGCTGATCCGCGCCGGCGCCATCGGGCCGGTGCGCGAGGTGCACGTCTGGTGCGGCAAGACCTGGTCGGGCGGCGAGCGGCCCACCGAAACGCCCGCGATCCCGGCGAACCTGTCGTGGGACCTCTGGCTCTGCGCCGCCCCCGAGCGCCCCTACAACCCCACGTACCTGCCGGCCAACTGGCGGCGGTGGTGGGACTTCGGCAGCGGCACCCTGGGCGACATGGGCTGCCACTACATGGACCTGCCGTTCTGGGCCCTCGACCTCAAGCACCCGACGAAGGTCTCGGCCGAGGGGCCGCCGGTGCACCCCGAGACGACCCCGCCCTGGATCAAGGTCCGCTACGAGTTCCCCGCCCGCGGCGACGCCCCGCCGCTGCTCTTCACCTGGACCGATGGCAGCGCGCGGCCCGACGTGCTGAGCCGGCCGGGCATCCCGGCCTGGGGCGACGGCGTGCTGTTCGTCGGCGACAAGGGTATGCTCCTGGCCAACTACGACCAGCGCGTACTCCTGCCCGAGGCCGATTTCAAGGACTTCCAGGCCCCCGCGCCCACCATCCCGAACTCCGTCGGCCACTACGCCGAGTGGATCAACGCCTGCAAGACCGGCTCGCCCACCACCTGCAACTTCGAGTACTCCGGGGCGCTCTCCGAGGTCGTGCACCTGGGCAATGTGGCCTACCGCGTCGGCCAGCCCATCGACTGGGATGGCGCGAACCTGAAGGCCACCAATTGCCCCGACGCCGACCGCTACATCCGGCGCGAGTATCGCAAGGGCTGGACGCTCTGAGCCCGGTCCCGATCCGACGCCAGTCCCCACGACGCCACGCTCCCCCAGGATCCCGACCGCGATGATTCACACCTACGCCTTCGACCCGGCCGAGATCCTGGGCCTGAGCCCCCAGGCCACCCTGAGCGAGATCCGCCACGCCTATCGCGAGCAGGTCAAGCGCTACCACCCGGACGCCCAGGGGGAGGCCTGGGCGTTCCGGCTGGTCAATGAGGCGTACGAGATCCTGACCCGGATCCGGGTCGCCGACCAGATCGCCCGCGAGGAGGCCCGCGACGCCGCCGCCCGCCGGCCCGAGCCGCGACCGACCCCGCCGCCGCAGACTCCGCCCCCTCAGGCGGCCTCGGCGCACCGGGCACACGCCGAGTCGTCGCACGCCCCGCGCCCGCCGGTCGACCCCGATGCCGAGCAGGTCCGCACCGGGGTGCGCGACAGCGTGCCCGATCCGGCCCAGGTCGTGGATGTGGACCTGCTGATGATCCGGTTCGCCGTGGATGACCCGATGGAGTTCTTCGTCCTGCCGGCCGAGCAGCGGAACCTCAGCTGTAGCCTGAACCTCAACTGGCCGAGCCGGCGGACCGGCGGCGAGGCGCCCGCCCCGGCCAATCCCGCGCCGTACCTGGCGGCGCTCAAGGTCGCCTTCGAGGAGTTCACGGGCCGATCGCACCCGGTCCAGACCCGGTCCCGCACCGATGGCGAAGCGTTCATGGGCTGGGCGAACTTCGCCACCGCCACGGCCGCGGCCGAGGCGTTCCAGACCCTCAAGCGGGTGCTCAACCATCACCGCCTGGGCGTCTCGCAGAAGACGCGAGAGCTGGTCCTGCCCCGCGAGCTGCTGGACCACGCCTGAGCCGGGCCGGAACCCCGACGGGCGAGCCCGCCGGGCGCCTGGGTTGCTCAGGAGCAGAAGAAGCTCGGCCGCTTGCCACGCGTGAGGATGGCATGGGCCACCGAGCCCAGCTCGGGCTCGCCGTCGCCGGTCGAGCGTCCGTATGCGCCCAGCACGATCATGCTGGCGTCCAGGTCGTCGGCGACTTCCAGGATGACGTCTCCGGGGTTCTGCCGGGTGGTGAGCCACGCGGGGGTCACGGCCACATCGTGCAGGCGCAGGAAGTCGGCCGCCCGCTCGGCGCGTCGGATGGGCGCCTCGCGGTCCTTGGAGATCGCCAGGACATGCACCGGGCGCCCTCCCAGCAGGCCAAGGCTCAGCAGGTTGCTCAGGGCCCGCGCCGACGGCTCGCAGCCGTCCACGGCGCAGAGGATCGGCCCCTCGGGGGCGACCTTGCCGTCGGGGACGACGACGACGGGCCGCGAGCAGACCGGGATTACGCGCTCGGCCAGCGAACCGCGGCTGCGGCCACCCCCGCCGAAGAGGCTGGCCAGGCCGGTGCTCCGGCCCGCCTCCGGCACCAGCATCAGCAGATCGTGCCGCTGGGTCTCGATCCGGAGATCCTTCGAGGAGTTCCCCTCCTCCTCCAGCAACCCGCAGGGCACCCCGGACGCCTCACACCGGCTCCGCAGTTCGAGCAGGATGGCGTCGAGCTTGAGTTGCTCGGCGGAGGCGCGGGCCGGCCGCGCCCGGGATGACTCGACCTCGGCGTCATGCACGCCGGCGGTTTCGCGATGGCTCTTGCTGTCCAGGACCCCCAGCCCGACGATCCGGGCTCCTGTGCCTCGGGCCCAGCTCAGACCCAGGTCCAGGGCGGGCGTCACATCGGTGCGAGCATCGAGGGCAACCAGGATCGAGCGCAGCACGGCGGGGGGTCCGGCGAGGGGCTCAGGCCAGCCCGAGGGGACAGCCTGCGGGGGGCGGGAGGACATCCGAGAGAAGATCGCTGCAAAGGAATTCTAAACTGAATGAGCTATTGAATCAAACGATCGAAGTTCCGGCGTTGCCCGCGAGCCACACGGGCCGCCGGCGTCGGGACGCCGGGCGGAATGTGTGGCCGGGCCCGTCGGGGCCATCCCACGGAGCCACCACTCAGCTGGCCACGACACCGGAGGTGTGGCCGGTGCGGTGCATCGCGGCCTGGAGCGGCGGGCTGGACCGCTCGACCACGGCAGCCGCGCGGACCACCGGACGGGCCTCGGGGGCGACGCCAGGCGAACCCACCAGCTCCGAACGCAGGATCTTGACGGCGTCGGGCGCCTCGATCCCCAGGCGCACCTGATGGCCCCGGATCGCCAGGACGGTGATCCGGATCTCACCGGCCACGATCACGCTCTCTTCGGGCTTACGGCTCAGGACCAGCATGGCGCTCGCTCCCTTTCCTGGTGCAATTCCGGCGTCGTGGACCGCCGGCCACCCCCAGTGGCCGCCGGCGCACGGGGCCGCGCCGATCGGGTGCTGACCGGTGGCCGGCCGGACGGTGGCGGCTCAGGATCCGGGACCGGTTCATCCGGCCGGGAGCGCCCTCATGGCGCGGGATGGCGTTCTGACGCAACCGGGACGTTGCCCCGGTCGGCCCGGCCTTCATGGCAGCGTACCAACGCCCTTCATGAGCGCGGGTTTGCTTGTGGATATACCCGATCGTCCGTGGGTTGGCAAGCCGTTGTCCCGACGATGCTCTGTCCACCGGGGGGTGGGGCCCGGCGCCGGTCGCCGGGGTGGCCCGGTTCAGGGGCGCGGCAGCTGGTGACGGTCCAGCAGGGCCCGAAAGTCCTCGCGTTCGGCCAGACCGGTGAGGTCCAGCACCTTGAGTTCTTCGAGGAGCTGGCCGCGGTAAAGCTCGGAGCTGGCGAACGCACGATCCAGCCCCGCCACGGCCGCCCTGGCGAGGCGCTCGGAGGCGGCGGGCTCGGGGGGCGTCCGTGCCCCGACCTCACGGGCTGCCAGGGCCAGGGTCTCGGCCAGCCGCAGCAGCCAGGGAGCGGGGAGGTTCGGCGAGCGCAACAGGTCCAGGGCGATGGCGGCGCCCAGATCGGGGGAACCGCAGCGGACCAGCGCCTGAGCCCGCAGCCAGAGGGCCCGCTCGAGCATCGCTTGCGAGCCGCGGGTGTAGCGCATCGTATCGTGACAGGCACGCTCGGCCCGGCCGGGCTGTCCCAGCCGCATCATCAGCTCGATCCGGTAGAACTGCAGCGTGTCCAGCACGGGGGACGCCAGTCCCATCAGGGCGCCCCGCGCCTTGGTGGACCGATCCTCCAGCACCGCATCGCAGACCTGCAGCGCCTCGCCCGGTCGACCCAGCCGCTCCAGGTACTCGGCCAGCCGGGACGCGACCCGGACCCACGAGCCGGAGTAGGCGGACTGATCCGGTGTCTCGGTCGCCAGCCAGCGCCACCGGGCCAGGACATCCTGATAGGCGAGGACCGCCTCCTCATCACGACCCTCACGCTCGAGCCACACCGCGAGCTCCTGCGCACAGTTGAGGGTCCCCAGGGCGAGCGGCTCGGTCAACCCGTGGCGATCCAGATAGCTCCGATAGCGGCCCAGAGCCTCCTGGAGCTGCGAGATGGCCCGAGACGGGTCGGGCTCCCAGCGGCATGCGAGGACCTGGAGCCGGAGTTCGAGCTCGAACCAGTCGGCGCGGTCGGGGTCCCGACGTGTCAGATCCTGCAGCAGGGATCGGGCCTGCCCGAGATGCTCGTGGGCGGTGGCCGACTGTCCCGCCTCGTGGAGAGCAGTGGCCAGTTCGGAGAGGGCCACGGCCCAGTAGTACCGGCGTTCGGGCGGCAGGACGCCCTCGCGTTCGAGCCGCTCGAAGGTCCCGCGGGCGGCCGCCAGGTGGTCCAGCGAGCCCTGACGGTTGCCCTGTCGGCGCTCGAGCCCGGCCAGGCGGACCTGGCTCTCGACCCGATCGACCTCGATCAGCGGATCCTGCGAGTGCAGCTCGGCGAACCGGTCGTGGAATTCCGAGGCCACCGCCTCCAGTCGAGTCTGCAGCACCGTGGTCTGCTTGGCCACGTTCACATGATCGGGGATGGCCAGCAACAGGTCGGTCATCCGGGCGACCGCCTCGCGGGCGAGCTGGAAGTTGGCGTTGGCTCGTGCCAGCTCGGCCTCGGCCCGCTGCTCCTGGCGTCTGGCCAGATCGGCCAGTTCCTCGGTGATCACGCGCCGGCGGGCCTCCCGCACCGCCAGGGCAGGGCCGCCCAGGCTCAGGGCCAGTGCCACGGCGGCGCTCAGGCCGATCAGGGCGGCCGTCATCGGCTGGCGATGGACCCAGCGAAGCATCAGACCGACCGGACCGGGCGGCCGCGCCGTGATCGGGAATCCCTCACGGAACAGCCGCAGGTCATCCGCCAGCGCCGCAGCCGAGGCATAGCGGCGCCGGGGCTCCTTCTCGAGGCACTTCAGGCAGATCGTCTCCAGGTCGCGCGGCAGCCCGGGCCGGAGTTTCCGTGGCGGCACCAACGGCTCGAGGCTCACCGCCAGCAGGGTGTGATACGCCGACTCCTCGCGGTAGGGCGGCCGACCGGTCAGGAGCTCGTACAGGATCGCCCCCAGGCCGTAAACGTCGGTGGCCGGCCCGACCTCGGCGTGGCGGCCGCGGGCCTGCTCGGGGGCCATGTAGCCCGGCGTGCCCAGGATGTCGCGGTCGGTCGTCAAGTCGTCGGCGGAGAGCAGGTCCTTGGCCAGCCCGAAGTCGATGATCCGGGGCGTGCCGTCGAGCGAGCGGCCCGCCGGGTCTCCACCCGGGCGGAGCGGCCTCCGCGCCCGACCGCTGGGCCGCTCGAGCAGGATGTTGGCCGGCTTCAGGTCGCGGTGGATCAGGCCGGCCTCGTGCGCCCGCTGCACGGCGAGGGCCAGGGACTCGCAGAGGGCGGCGGCCCGTCGGGTCGGCTGGGGCTGTCCGAGCGTCGCCTGGGCCAGGGTCTGGCCGGCGACGAACTCCATGGCGATGTATGGCTGACCGGCCGCCTCGCCCACCTCGAACACGGTCACGATCCCGGGGTGCTTGAGCCTGGCGAGCACCTGGCCCTCGCGGCGGAATCGCTCGCGATCCGATTCGGTCCGCTCGGCGCGGCAGCGGGGGAACTTCAGGGCCACGGCCCGCTGGAGGTCCCGGTCCCAGGCGCGGTACACCTCGCCCGAGGCGCCACCACCGAGCCGCTCCCGGATTGCATATCCCGGCAGCTCCGGGAGCGAGCCGACTCCTGTCCCGCTCACCCCGAGGGGCCTGGGGTGCGAATCCATCAGCGCGATCGCAGCCCGGGCCATGTCGGACCAGAGGGCTGGACGGACCCGATCGGCTCCCGTCGCCGCCTCACGGTCAGCGGGCCGGAACAGGGTCGGAATGCTGGATGGGTCCGCGAGCACGGGCGACCAGGGCTCGCTGGACCGCGCGTTGAGATAGTCCCGGCAGGCCCCGCAGTCGGCCAGATGCTGTTCGAGCGCCCGCTCCTGAACCGCCGGGAGTCGTCCATCGAGCAGGCCGTCCAGATCCGCGGTGGGCGGGCAGGCAGCGTTCATGCGTGGTTCTGCTCGAGGTACTCAAATTCCTCGCGGATCATCCGGGCCACGTTGCTGCGGGCCTTGTAGATCAGCGTCAGCGGCCGACTCAGACGATCCGCGGCCTCGGCCACCCCGAGCCCTTCGATCCGGGTCAGGGCGAACGCCTGCCAGGTGTCGTCGGCCACCCGGAGCCGGACCCGAGCGAACGCCTCCTGGAGCAACTCCTGGCGCCACGAGTCGATCAACGACTGCGAGAGGTCGTCGCGCGCCGCGACCGAGTACAGCGCCTCCTCGGCCAGCGGCCCGTCCAGTGCCGGCGAACCGCTCGGGGTCACAAAGTCCTTCCAGGCGTTGTGGACCACGGTCTTGAGCCAGGCGAGGTACCGCTGCGACGGGTCGTACTCGAAGCGTTGCATGGCCCCGACGAGCTTGAGCATGACCGTCTGGGCCAGGTCCTCCGCGTCGGCCGGCTGCAGGCCCCAGCGCCGGCCCCAATCGACGATCCGGGGGCCGTACTGCTCGGCAAATCGCTGCCAGGCCAGAGGGTCACGCGGCGATTGTTTGAGTCGACCGAGGAGGGTCGGGCTGGTCGAATGGTCGGCCGACCGGTCCATGGCCTGCTCGCTCGGGGAACGGGGCGAGGTCGGGGCCCGCAACAAGGAGCCCCATCATCAAGTCTGATCAGGGAGCAAACCCGACTGCGTCCATCGCCGGCCAGATTTATCTGAGCCGACGGCCGGCGTGGCTGTCAAAGCATTTTCTAGGCGACAGGCCGGAGGCCTTGAAATCTGCAGCCGTCGTTCCTGGTGGAGCGATCCGAGAGTCTGGGCAGGGCCATCGGGGCGCAGTAGACTTCCTGCAGGGTCTCCCTCGGGCAATGCCCCGGCAGTCCGTTGCCGCAACCCCGGTCGTCCCCATGTCCCCGGATGGAGCCAGCCCCTTGAACTCGTCGCCGGCGGGCCTTTACCGCGAGCTCCAGGCGTACGTGGGCTGGACCGAGGCCGACGCCGAGCGGGTCGCGGCGCTCGGTCCGCTGGTCGAGGCCGAGCTGCCGCCGCTGATCGACGACTTTTACGAGCAGATCGACCGTCACGAGTCGACCCGGCGGGTGATCACCGGCGGGCCCGAGCAGGTCGACCGCCTCAAGGGCTCGCTCCTGGTCTGGGTCCGCGAGCTCCTCGGCGGCCGGTACGACACCAACTACGTCGAGCGCCGGTGGCGGGTCGGCTTCCGCCACGTCGAGATCGGCCTGCCGCAGGTCTACACCAACGTGGCCCTGTCGCGGCTCCGGGTCGGGCTGGTGCGGGCCGTCGAGCGCCACTGGCCCGAGGGCCGGGCCGGCCGGCGCGAGGCCCTGGTCGCCCTCAATCGCCTGCTCGACCTCGACCTGGCGATCATCGAGGATGCCTACCAGACCGTGCTCGGCGACCGCCTGCAGCGCCATGAGCGGCTGCTGACTCTGGGGCAGATCGCCGGCGGCGTGGCTCACGAGCTGCGCAACCCCTTGAACGTGATGAAGACGTCGGTCTATTACCTCCGCCACGCCCGCCAGCCGTCGGCCGAGAAGACCGCCGAGCACCTGCAGCGAATCGAGCGGCACATCGGCGTGGCTGACGGGGTGATTACCGCACTGTCCACGTTCGCGAAGCTGCCCCCGCCGGCCCTGCAGCGGACGGCCCTGGAACCGGTGGTGGGCGAGGCCCTGGAACTCAACCCGCCCGGGCCTGACGTCGCCGTGACCCTGGAGCTCGCACCCGACCTGCCCGCGATTCTCGCCGACGCCGATCAGCTCCGCATCGTCCTGGGGAACCTGATCCGCAATGCCTGCGACGCCATGGCCGAGGCCGGAGACCTGACCATTCGCGCCCGGGCCGAGGCCAACCTGGTCCGACTCGAGGTCGTCGACTCCGGGACCGGCATCGCCCCCGATCACCTGCAACGGATTCTCGAGCCGTTGTACTCCACCAAGACCCGCGGCCTGGGCCTGGGTCTGGCGATCGTCCGCACGATCCTGGACAAGAGCGGCGCGCGCCTGGAGATCGAAAGCGTTCAGGGCCAGGGCAGCACCTTCCGCGTGGTGCTCCCCGCGGCCGAGCCCGAGGATTCGTCCCCCCCCGGAGGATCGCAACATGACGCCGGCACCTGAGTCAACGATCCTGCTGGTCGACGACGACGTGGACATCTGCCGCAACATGGCGGACATCCTCACCGACCTCGGCTACCGCGTCGACTCGGCCCACGATGGCCCGACCGCGCTGGAGCTCGTGCGTCGCTGGCCGTACGACGTGGCGCTGCTCGACCTGCGCATGCCCGGGATGGACGGCCTGACCCTCTACCGCGAGATCAAGAAGCTGCGGGCCGGCACCGTCGCGATGCTGGTCACCGCCTACGCCGGCGTGAGCACCACCGAGGAAGCGATCGCCGCCGGGGCCTGGCGGGTGCTCTCCAAGCCGGTCGACTTCCCCAGGCTCCTGTCGCTGGTGGAGCAGGCCGTCGAGCAGCCGCTGGTGCTCGTGGTGGATGACGACCAGGACCTCTGCGCCACCCTGTGGGACCTGCTCCGCGACCGCGGCTTCCGCGTGGGCCTGGCACACAGCCCCGATGGCGCGGCCGAGCAGCTCCGCGACACCCGCTTCGCGGTCGTCCTGATCGACATGAAGCTGCCCCAGGGCGATGGCAGCGAGGTCTTCCACCTGGTCCGCGAGGCCAACCCCCGGGCGCGAACCGTGCTCGTGACCGGCTACCCCGCCGAGGTCGACGACCTGGTCTCCCGGGTCGTCGCCGAGGGGGCCGATGCGGTCTGCTACAAGCCCTTCGACGTGCCCAAGCTCCTGGGCGCCCTCGAGGAGTTGAGCCGACGCGGCCGCCCCGAACCCCCGGCCACCTGACCCTGGAGCCCGGCGGCGATGGACGGAACCGAGGACTCCCTGCAAATCCTGGTGGTCGAGGACGAGGCGGACGCCCGGGCCAACCTCCGGGACATCCTCGAACTGGACGATCACCGCGTCTTCGAGGCCGGATCCGGCCGCGAGGCCCTGGCGCCCCGCGACTGGTCAGCCATCGACGTGATCCTCCTCGACCGGCTCCTGCCCGACGGCGATGCCGAACGCCTGCTGCCCGATCTGCGGGCCCTGGCGCCGGCCGCGGCCGTCATCGTCGTGACCGGCCAGAGCGACCTGCACGGCGCCATCGCCGCGCTCCGGCAGGGGGCCACCGACTACATCCTCAAGCCGTTGAACCCCGACGCGCTCCGCGGCAGCCTGGCGCGCGTGGCCGAGCGCCGGCGACTCTCCCGCGAGAAGGCGCGGGTCGAGGCCAACTTCCGGCACCTGGTCGAGGCCGCCGAGTGCGTCATCGTGATCCTCCGGCCCGACCGCTCGGTCCACTACCTGAGCCCGTTCGCCGAGGCACTCACCGGCTTCCGGCTCACCGACCTGGTCGGTCAGGACTTCTGTGCCCGCTGCCTGCCCGAGGCGGACCGCGCGGCCGCCGCTGCCGAGTTCGGACGGACCCTCACCGGCCACCCGACCCACGGCTTCGAGTGCCCGATCCAGCGGCCCGACGGCACCCGCCGCAGCCTGGTCTGGAACGCCAGACTCCTGAGCGACTACGACGGGGCCCCCGCCGTCCTCGCCGTCGGCCAGGACATCACCGGGCTGAAGCAGGCGCAGGAGCGGGCCCTGCAGGCCGAGCGGCTGGCGGCGATCGGCCAGATGGTCGCCGGCCTGGCCCACGAGAGCGGCAACGCCCTGCAGCGGAGCCAGGCGTGCCTCGAGATGCTCCGGTTCCAGGTCGAGGACCTTCCGCCGGCCCTGGACCTGATCCGCCGCCTCCAGGCCGCCCAGGACCACCTCCAGCATCTCTACGAGGATGTGCGCGGGTATGCGGCCCCCATCGTCCTGGCTCGCATCGACTGCAGTCTGGCCGCGGTCTGGCGCGAGGCCTGGGCTCAGCTGGAGCCCCTGCGCACGGAGCGCCCGGGGTACCTGATCGAGCCCCCCGAGGACCTCGACCTGGCCATCAGCTGCGACCCGTTCCGACTCGGTCAGGTCTTCCGGATCCTCTTCGAGAACGCGCTGGTCGCCGCCACCCCGCCGGTCACGATCAACGTCCGGGTCGAACCGGCGCAGCTCGAGGGGCAGCCCGCCCTCGAGGTCCGCATCCGTGACGACGGACCGGGCCTGACACCCGAGCATCGCGCCGTCATCTTCGATCCGTTTTTTACGACCAAGACCAAGGGGACTGGCCTGGGCCTCTCGATCGCCCGTCGGATCGTCGAGGCGCACGGCGGCCGCATCCGAGCCGGGGACCGACCCGGCCCGGGGGCCGAGTTCCTGATCTGTTTCCCACGGGAGCCCCGTTCATGAGCCGTGCCCTTCGCATCGCCGTCGCCGACGACGAGCTCGACATGCAGGACTACTTTCGCACCGTCCTGCCCCGCCTGGGCCACGCCGTCGTCTGCGTCGCCGGCACGGGCCGCGCGCTCGTCGAGCACTGCCGGACCGAACGCCCGGACCTGCTCCTGACCGACATCAAGATGCCCGACATGGACGGCATCGAGGCCGCCGAGCAGATCAACCGCGGCGCCCCGGTCCCGGTGCCCGTGATCCTGATCTCGGCGCACCACGAGCCCGAGTTCATCCAGCGGGCCGAGGCCGACCATATCCTCGCCTACCTCATCAAGCCGATCCAGCAGGCCGACCTCGAGCCGGCCATCGCCATCGCCATGCGGCGGTTCGACCAGTTCCAGGCCCTCCGCCAGGAGGCCACCGACCTCAAGCAAGCCCTGGAGGACCGCAAGATCATCGAGCGGGCCAAGGGGGTTCTCATGAAGAAGGCGAGCCTGGACGAACACGACGCCTTCCGACGGCTCCAGAAGCTCGCCAGCGACAAGAACAAGAAGCTCGTCGAGATCGCCCACATCATCCTCACCGCCGAGGAAGCCTACGGCGGCAAGTGAGCCGTCCGCGCCCCGGGCGGCCGGGGACGGGGCTCAGCCACCGGCCGCCCCGGTCACCCGCCGGACCTCGCGGGCGATGAGCAGGTCCTCGCGAGCCTTCACCGCCAGCACCCGGACGCTCGCATCGGCCGCGGAAAGGTCCGCATCCGGCGGCAGACCAGCGTTCCGCGCCGGATCGAGCCGCACTCCGAGAAATCCGAGCGGACCGCAGACCGAGGCCCGCAGCGACGCCGAGTGCTCGCCCACGCCGGCGGTGAAGACCAGCGCATCCAGGCCACCCAGGGCCGTCGTCAGGGCGCCGATGGCCGAGCGGACCCGGACGGCGTAGATCTCCAGCGCCAGCCGGGCCCGCGCATCGCCGGTCAGGGCCGCCTCGCTCACGGCGCGGAAGTCGGGCCCCACACCAGAGACGCCCAGCAGGCCCGAGGCCTTGTTGAGCGCCCGATCGACCTGCTCGGCCGTCAGGCCCCGCCGGCGCTGGACGTCGATCAGCACGCCGGGGTCAATCGCCCCGCAGCGGCTGCCCATCATCAGGCCGTCCATGGGCGTGTAGCCCATCGTCGTGTCGATCGCCACGCCGCCGACCGACGCGGTCGCCGAGCAGCCGTTGCCAAGGTGGCAGCTCACGACCCGCAGCCCCGCTGGCTCGCGCCCGAGCAGCTCGGCCGCGCGACCGGCCGCATAGGCATGGCTGATGCCGTGAAACCCGAACTTGCGGATTCCCCACTCCCGGTACCACTCGTAGGGCGCCGGGTAGACAAACCGCTCGGGGGCCAGGCTCGCGAAGTAGGCGGTGTCGAAGACCGCCACGTGCGGCACGTCGGCCAGCGCGGTGCGGGCCGAGGCGATCCCCGCCAGCGCCGGCGGATTGTGCAGCGGCGCCAGGTCGGAGATCCGCTCCAGCTCGGCCTCCACCACGGCGTCGATGGCCACGCTCTCGCGGAACACCGCCCCGCCGTGCACGATCCGGTGGCCCACCGCGACGACATCCCCCAGCCGGCCGATCGCCGGGCTCGCACCGTCGAACAGGGCCCCGATCGCCAGGGCCGCCGCCTGCTGCGGGTCGGCGGCCGTAAGGTCGATCCGCCGCTCGCCGCCGATGGCCTCGCGCACGACCAGCTCGTGCCCCGGCCGAGGGTCGGTCCAGTCGACCAGCCCGGTCGCCAGCTCCGACAGATCGACTGCGTCGAACAGGCTGAACTTGAGGCTGCTGGAGCCCGCGTTGAGGACCAGGATGCGACTCATGGGCGATGGAACACTCCGGATCATCCAGGCCAGGCGGGCGATTGGCCAGTCATCATCGGTGCCCGGCTCGCGGGGGTCAACGCGGCCGTCCGACCCCGGCGGGTCAGCTCATGCCGTGGGTTGGCTCGCTGCCAGCCGACCGGCCTTGATCCGGCCGCCCTGCATCACCGCCAGGAGGTTGTGACGGTCCTCGAGCAGCCGGATGTTCGCCAGCACGTCGCCGTCCACCACGAGCACGTCGGCGAGCTTGCCCGGCTCCAGGGTCCCGATCTCGTGCGCCCGCCCCATGATTTCGGCGCCGGTCTTCGTGGCGCACATCAGGGTCTCCAGGGGCGTGAACCCGACGTGGTGGACGAAGAAGCTCAGCTCCTTGGCGTAGTCGCCGTGCGGATTCCAGGCGAAGCCGTAATCGCCGCCCATGCCGAGCCGGCCGCCGGCGCGGAGGATCATCCGGGCGCTCTCGGCACCGCCGTCGAGCGTCTCCTGATGGCCGTCGACTACATTCTGGGGCATCCCCCACTTCGGCCCATGCACGATGCTGGCGTATTCAAACTGCAGCGCCGGCACCACGGGCACGTCGCGGGCCAGGAGCAGGTCCAGGGCCTCCTGATCCATGAACGTGCCGTGCTCCAGGGCGTCGAACCCGGCGCGGAGGGCGTTCTTGATCCCCTGGGTCGCCCGACAGTGGCCGGTGACCTTGCGGCGGTAGTTGTGCGCCTCCTGCACGACGGCGGCCATCTCCTCGAAGGTCATGCACAGGCTGTGGTGGTCGGCCGCGTCGGGGGCGGCGGCGTCGCCGGTGGGGTACGTCTTGATCCACTCGACGCCGTCCTTGACCAGCTTGCGGACGGCGCGCCGGCCCTCGTCGGGGCCGTTGATCAGGAGGATCAGGCCCTCCATGCCAAGCTTCATGTGCTCGGGATTCCAGTCCATCAGGCCGCCCGCGCCGCAGATCTCCCGGCCGCTGGCCGCCAGCCTCGGGCCGGGCACGAGATCCTCCTCGATCGCCTTCTTGAGCCAGACGTCGATGTTGTGCAGGCTGCCGCCCGACCGCGCCGCCGTGTACCCGCACTCCAGCGCCAGCTTCGCGTTGCAGGCCGCCAGGATCGTCACGTACTCGACCGGGTACTTGATGTCGAGATCGGCCAGCTCGGCCACGTTGAAGTAGGTCGGATGAAAGTGGGCCTCGACCAGCCCCGGCAGGATCGTCCCCCCCAGCGCGTCGATCCGTGCCGTGTCGGGCGGCGTCGGGGGCACGCCCGCCTCGGGGCCGGCGTACGCAATCTTCCCATCCTGGATCAGGACCGCCGCCCGGGGCACCGCCGCGGCGCCGGTGCCGTCGACGAGCTGGCCGTTCCGGATCAAGGTCGTCCCCTGGGCAAGCTGCATGGCCAGTCTCCATGATCGGGCGGACGGGGCGGAGTCAGTGCGGTCAGTCGAGCGAGGCGAGGAACTCGGTCACCGGACGCAGGAACCGCTCGGGGGCCGTGCCGTGGATCTGGTGCCCCACGCCATTGACCTTGAGGTGGATGCCGAGCGGGAGCCGGGCGGCCAGCTCGGCGGCATACGGATCGGGCAGCGTGCCACCGGCAGTGGGGTCGGCCTGGAGCAGCAGCGCGGGGCACGCGATCCCGGCCAGGGTGCCGGCGACGTCGTACCCGTCCAGCCAGCGACCCGCGACGATCGGATCCATCACGAGGGGGTCAAGCCGCCGCAGGCACGAGGCGGCGAATCGCAGGGCCGCGCCGTCCCGGACGTCGCCGAGCCGGACCTCGGTCCCGCCTGGAGGCCGCAGCCGGGTCTCGGCCAGTGCGGCGGCAATCGCATCGTCTCCGCCCGCGGCTCCGGCCAGGGCCCGGTACGCCCGAAACAGGTCGGGGTACGAGGTCGAGCCGATCTGCTCGCCCATGGTGGCGAACGGCGGGTCTTCGAGCACGACGGCCCGGATCCAGCCGGGCCGCTGCGCCGCGACCGAGGCGGCCACCATGGCGCCCAGCGAGTGGCCCACCAGCGTCACCGGCCCGGTCAGCTCGCGGTCAAGCAGTTGCACCACATCGGCCGCGTAGTCCCGGACGAGGTACGCCCCATCGGTGGCGCGGTCGGACTGGCCGTGGCCCCGGAAGTCGAGCGCATGCACGTGGCCCAGGCCGAGCAGGGCCGGCAGCACCGAGCGCCAGTCCTGCCAGCGGCGGCTCACGCCGTGCAGCAGCAGCAGCGGCAGCCCCTCGACGGGCCCCTCGGCGAGTTGCAGGGCCACGGGCCCTGCTTCGCAGCGGCGTTCGCGCAGTGTGGGCATCGTTCGGGATCAATCGACAGGGAGGGTCGCGGTCGTGGGCCGCCCTCGCATGCGGCCCCAGCCCGATCGGCCGTCAGTCTACGACGCCCCCCCGGGCCGGTCGATGGGTCAGCGTTGCAGCTCTCGCCCCGGGCTGCTGTGGCGCCGGGCCAGCCCGGGTCCCGGTCGGTGGCTCTTCCCGATTTCGAAGCCTGGGCCCCCGACAAGCCTCGACCGACGAGCGGGCCGGAACCCTCGAAACCGGTCGACGATTCGGCTACCTTACGGGGGCGCACCGCAACGGCAACCCGCTCCCGGGGCCGACGCCCGCCCGAACCCGTCGCGAGACCGACCGCCATGCTCAGCTCCGCCACCCCCGCGTGGAAGGCCCTCACCCGTCACGTCGCCGTCGTTGCACCGCTGCACCTCCGCACCCTGATGCAGGACGACGCCCGCTGCCGCGCGATGACGGCCGAGCACCACGGTATCGTGCTCGACTACGCCCGCCAGAACGCGACCCCCGAGACCCTCGGGCTCCTGTTCGATCTGGCGACGGCCACCGGCGTCGAGGCCAGGCGGGCGGCGATGCGGGCCGGCGAGCGGATCAACACCACCGAGCACCGCGCCGTCCTCCACGTCGCTCTGCGGGCCCCCCGGACCGAGTCGATCGTCCTGGACGGCCAGGATGTGGTGCCCGAGGTGCACGCCGTCCTCGACCACGTGCGGCAGTTCAGCGACGCGGTCCGCTCGGGCACGCACCGGGGCGCCACCGGCAAGCCCCTCACCGACGTGATCGCGATCGGCATCGGCGGCAGCTACCTGGGCCCCGAGTTCGTCGCCGAGGCCCTGCGCACCGAGCCCCAGGCCGCCCGGCTCGCCGCCGGCCGCCGCCTGCGGTTCCTGGCCAACGTCGATCCGATCGACGTCGCCCGCGCCACCGAGGGACTCGACCCCGAGACGACGCTGGTGGTCGTGATCTCCAAGACGTTCACCACCGCCGAGACCATGCTCAACGCCCTCACGATCCGCCAGTGGCTGGTCGCCGCGCTGGGCGAGGCCGCCGTGGCTCAGCACATGGTGGCGGTGAGCACGAACCTCGACGCCGTGGCGAAGTTCGGCATCGACCCGAAGAACGCCTTTGGCTTCTGGGACTGGGTTGGTGGTCGCTACAGCGTGTGGAGCGCGGTGGGTGCGCTGCCACTCAGCCTCCAGTACGGGTTCGAGACCTTCCAGGCGTTCCTCGCCGGCGGTCACGACCTCGACCAGCACTTCTTCACGGCGCCGATGGATCGGAACCTGCCCGTGCTGCTGGGCCTGATCGGCGTCTGGAACAGCTCGTTCCTCGGGCACCCGAGCCGCGCCTTGCTGCCCTACTGCCAGGCCCTCCTGAAGTTCGCGCCGCACATCCAGCAGGTGGACATGGAGTCCAATGGCAAGCGGGTGACGCGCGAGGGTGAGGTGCTCGACTTCGAGGCCGGCCCGGTCGACTTCGGCGAGCCGGGCACGAACGGCCAGCACAGCTTCTACCAGCTCATTCACCAGGGCCGGGTCGTGCCCTGCGACTTCATCGGGTTTCGCACCAGCCAGCAGCCGATCCGGATCCCGGGCGAGCCGGTCTCGAACCACGACGAGCTGATGGCCAACTTCTTCGCCCAGCCCGATGCGCTGGCCTTCGGCAAG
>CAZUZD010000010.1:50784-52472 GCA_964624465.1 uncultured Isosphaeraceae bacterium | reverse complement strand
GTGGGAATTACAGAATTTCCAAGGCGTTTCTCGGTGAGCAGGCCCCACCCCCCGCCCCGGTGGAGCACTCCGCCTGTGGCACTTTTCTTGTGTGTCAACTCGCCGTTTATCCCCACGGGGCTGAAGAAAAGCTCAAAAAGTCGAGCCCCAAAATACGCCGCCGCTGGATTTTCACCGACGGCAGGGTTCGACCGAATTCACCTCCGACCCTTCCGGCCTCGCCCGTTGGCGGGAGGCGACTGATCCGAAGCCTCCGGCATCCCCTGCAACTCCTTGAGGAAGTCTTCGTCGTCGATCGGAAGCCCGTCCTGCTTCAGGTTCTCCTCCTCGGCGTCGTACACCGAGTCCACGAGGCCCTTGCAGGCCGCAAGCCAGCTGTCCCTTTGCTTCCTGGTCCACCGGGTCTTCTGGTGGCGAGTCACCAGTTCGCCGAGTTGAACCGCCAGGTAGAGTCGCCCGTCCTTGGTGTGGCCCATCGTCATGCCTCCGTCTCAAGAAACTCCCGGCCGTTCCCCAGCGAAGGCATAGCCGTCCCGCAAACCAGGGCGTTGGCCAGGTCGATGATTCGGTCGATGGCCTCCAGGGGGTGAATATCCGGCTGTGGCTCCAGGGGGACGATCGTCCCGTTCATGACCTGCATGTACCAGTGGCCGCCCTGGTCGCTGCCCTTCACCGAACCGTTCTTCAGCCGGCGGGTGTAGACGGTCTCGCACGGCCCCTCGGCCTTCTCCCATTCGTGTCGCATCGAAATCCTTCTGCTCGGAGTGTGGCCCACAGCGACCTTGCTGCGGGAAGGGCAGGATAGCAGGTCGATCGGCTGATGCAAGTGACCGGTATATGACGTTGCATATCACGAGGTTTCGGACGCAAAAATGTAGCCGGTCCATCCCTTGTATAGGAGGTGGAGTACAGATCCATCCCTCGTATAGGAGGTGGAGTACAGCTATTGGGGTTCCCGGCCGGTTCCCATCAAACTCCCCGGCTTTATGCCCGAAACCGAGAAGATTGCAAAGCATCACTGGCTCATTGATACATGGCTAAACATAGGCCATAATAACGCCCTCGGGACGGGCAATGTCGCCCGATCCTGACAGGCACGAGCAACCTCGCTCAATGAATGGATTCTTCAGGATGAAGCGTTACGTGTCACGGACAGAGATCGCCAGGGAACTCGGCATGCCTTGGAGGCGAGTCGATCATGCGGTCCGGGCTCAGGGCTTGGAGCCCTGCGCCTGCGGCCGACTGTGCTTCGATCTGGATCAGGCCAGGGAGGCGGTTCGTCGGATGGAAGCTCAAGACCCCGAGATCCAGAAGGAGGCCACGCTCGCCGTCGCAGCGATGCAACGGCGGGCCGGAGACGATGCACTGGTACGGTGGGCCGAGGACATTATCGAGCCGCTGGTTCGGACCGCTAAGGGCTGGTAATGAGATCGGGGGCTCATGCCCGCCAGCAGTGAATGACGTTCGCCGATCATCGGCGAACGTGTCCCCGACATCGCCCGTCGGGTTGTGATCAGACTCCTTGGGCCGACGCCCTCGGCCTCATCTGTGTAACGATGCCGAGGCGACTATCGAGTTCCGGCTCCTCCTCCTTCCGACCCCACGAGGCCGACGGGGAGAGGGACGACGAAGGTCCGCATGCGAAGTAGGACTAACGGGATCAGGGACGGTCCCAGCACAGGAATGCG